>NZ_JBDWPJ010000068.1:0-9561 GCF_039971195.1 Pseudophaeobacter sp. | reverse complement strand
CTCTGGGGTGGGTTGGGTTTCTGGTTCCGGCGCTGGAGCCGGCTCCGGCGGAACCGGCTCGGACTGATCCTCGGCAATGTCCTCGAAGGCATTGCCGACTGCGATCACCTCCTCCGGAACTCCACCCCCAGTGGGCTCCGGCTTCACCTCAAAGGTAAAGTTGAGACCCAAAAAGTGTAGCAATAGCGACAGCAGAAAGGCCAGAGTTCCAATGGCGGCGGATCTTCGGATCATTCGAGAGACCGAAGGGTGACGAGGAAAACAGAAGGCGCGCCGAGACGGCGGAGCGCGCCGGTGACTTCGATGAGCCGCGATCCGGCGACGGCGCGATCGGGGACGATCCTGACCGGCTCTGCAGCGTGTGAGGCCATATAGACTTCAGGTGTGGTTGGCGCGCCGCGAAAGCTCAGGGAGCCATCTTGGTGCAACACCAGCGCGTCCGGTGGCTCACGCCCACTCAACTCCGAGGTTTCCACCAGCTCAAGACTGCTGTCGAGCGGCGGCGCTATGGTTCCGGTGATGAGGAAGAAGATGAGCATCAGGAAGACCACATTGATCAGTGTGATCGTCGAGTCGCGTTTTCTGCGCGGAGTGGGGTGTCGGATCATGGGTCTACTCCAGCACCATGACAGAGAGCCCGTCCCGCCCGCGCAGCTTGACCAAGAGATCGACCACCCGCTGGGCCGAAGCATCACCATCAAGGCTGACCAGCAATTGTCCGCTCTCAACCTCGGTGGCCAGCTGTTCCAGGGTCATCTGGGTGCCGTTCAAGACAATGCGCTCAGCGCCCAGTTGCACAAACAGGCGTTCGCTTGGCTGCGGTGCTGCGGTGGCCTTCCCAGCTGTGGCCTGGCTCAGTTCGATTTCCCCAAAGGTCGAAAAGGTCGAGGTCAGCATAAAGAACAGCAACAGCAAAAAGATCACATCGATCAGCGGTGTCATCGAGACAGCACGCCGAACAAAATTCGCGCGGTTACGCATCTGACGGCAGGGTCGGAGCCAAAGCGTGCCCCGGCACCAGAACAGTTTGCAGAGCTTTGTCGGCAAACACCCGTTCGCGCGCTGTGCGGCTTTCAAACCAGGCTAGCACCATGGAGGTTGGCATCGCCACCGCCAGCCCGACGGCTGTGGTCAACAGGGCCACCCAGATGCCGCCCGCCAGCAGCGAAGGATCAACCGAAGATCCGGCGTCTTGCAGGCTCTGGAAGGCCTCGATCATACCTAAAACTGTGCCAAACAGGCCGAGCAAAGGCGCTAGCTGTGCCACCGTATCAAGGAAGCGAAACCCGCGCTCAAGCCCGGCAAGCGCCAGGCCTGCTTCGGCATCAAGCCGCCCATCCAGATCGGGCTGGCCCTGGGCTTTCATGGCGTCGCTCAACAGCGGCGCAAGGTAGCTGCGGCTTTGTGCAATTCGCGCCAGGGCTTCCTGGCGTTGTCCGGCGTCCCAATAGGATAGCGCTTCGGAGAGAACCCGGTGGCGGCCCACGCCAGAGGCGGCAAATTGCCAGAGTTTGTAAAGCGTAACCCCGAGGGTGAGCACGGATACGGCGATCAGGATTGCGACCACGGGCCCACCAAGGGCAAGGATCTCGCGCATTACGTCAAGCGACTTCATCCGAGCAACTCCACCGACAATCGGCTGCCAAGCGACAGGGCCCCGTCGCAGATATCACTTTCGGTGCCATTCACGAGACAGGAGTTCGCGCCGTTGATCAGCACCTGGCCAACACTGTCGCAGGTCCTATTCGGCAGTTCAAACTGGCGTACTCGCGGGCGATCTGCAGGTAGCGCGCGAAAATCAAAGAGCGAAAGGCTCACCACGCCGCCGGATTTGTCAAAAATGACGGTCTCAAAAACGCCTTTGTCAATCGACTGACCGGTGCCATTGCGCACCAGAAAGGTCAGACGACAGGCTCCACCAACGTCCTGAGCCTCGTTGAGCTCCATAGACAGACGTGCAGGGTCGCCTGCGGCAGATTGCGCCAGTCCGATACTTGGTAGGGCGCAGGACAATAAGAAGACACATGCGATTTGCCGAAGTAACATAAGATCGCTCCTAGATTGCGCAACGCTGGTCCGGATTGCAAAGGCTGCCAGGTTGGCTCCAAAACTCTGCACACACTTCCCTTTATTAAAGCTCGTGGTCAAGCGGAAGGGTGTCCCACCTCATTGTGAACAGGTGAGCACGAGTGTCGGTTGGCAGTGTGCTGCGCGAGGTTCCCGGCAGGGAGCGGCTTTCTCTGTGTCAGACTGCAGCTGTGGTAAAGGAAATCTCAATTCTGTCTCGATACTCTGGGCCAGACCTGCGGTTTCAGACAGAAGGCTGAATATGAGCAACTCCAAGTTTACGCTGCCCCTTTCTTTTTTGAGCTTGGCTCTGATCACGTCACCTGCAAGTGCTTCGGAGCAGTTCTCTATCGTCAATGAAGGTTTCTTTACCCAAGGGGCTGGCACGGCGCAGCCGGTTTTGGCACGCCATTCTCCTGCCACTGCTGTTGAGGCCGAAGCCGAGCCCAAGGGGCTGGAGGCTGAGATGGAAGCGGTGCAATCAAATCTGGCCAGCCTGTTTGCGGACCGACGCGGCACCAGCCTGTTTCGGGTCTTGCCGCGCGGGGTTGCCAAGGGGGCGGTGGCAAAGCTGCTGCAGCTGATTGCCAGTGCCGAGGCCGGAAGCGCACAGTATGATGCGGTGCAATATGCCGCCACGGTGAAACCACGGAAAAAACCAACCGATATGACCCTGGGTGAGATCTACGATTGGATCGCCCGCACGCCGGGGCAGCAGCATGCCATCGGACGTTATCAGTTCATCCCCGCCACCCTCAAACGACTGGCCCGTCATGTGGGGGCGGATCGGGGCGATGTGTTTTCTCCGGGATTGCAGGATCGTCTGGCGCGGCAGCTGTTGGATGAGGCCGGTCTGGGGGCTGTACTGGCCCGCAAGATGGAGCGCCGGGACTTTATGCATAATCTGGCCAAGATCTGGGCCGGGCTGCCTGTTGCCAGTGGCAAGTCCTATTACCACGGGTTGGCAGGCAACCGGGCGGTGCTCAGTTGGGCACGGTTCGAGGCGGAGATGGCACGCATCTTCCCAAGCTGATCACTGGTCTTTAAGCAAAGCCTCGGCAGGTAGGGCGCGGGCATAGACCCGCCGCATCACCACAGCTGTCAAATACATCGGCACTTGATAGCAGCCCAAAAAGATCAGCAGTGGGTCCGTGGTGCTGGCGGGCAGGGCAATGAGAAACAGCGCAAAATTGCGGTTGCCAGCGACCACTCCGGTGGGCACCGCAATCTTGCGGGCACCACGCCAGATCAGCCAGCGGAAACACAGATACTGCAGACCAAAGTTGGCGATACAGACGATGGCGAGCCATTTGGCGACCTCATATGGCGCGCGGTACAGCGCTGGTCCCAAAGCGGCCATCAAACCGATCACAATCACCGAGAGAGCAATGATGGTAAGGCCATCTATAGCCCGTGCGTGGTGGTCTTGCAGGTTAGGGGCAAACAGCTGACGACACAGAAAGGCCACCCCCACGGTCACCGCAATTGTCATGGTGAGCCGCAATGAGGTGTGCAGGACATTCCACAGATCGCCAAGCTCTGGTGACAGCAGGAAGACCGGAATCACTGTCAGTGGCATCAGCGCGGTGCCCAGAATGAGCAGGCGAAAGGCCGGTTCCGGCGCATGTCCCAACAGCAGTGTGATATTGGGGCTGCCGGTGACCGAAGGGGCCGACAGCATCAGCACCAGCGCAACGGCCAGAGGTGTGGCGGCAATTCCAAGCGCCCAGAACAGCGCCACTGCAGCAAGCGGCAGCAGCATTTGCAGGATCAGCACGGATTTCAGACTGGCAATACCGTCTTTCAACCCGCCAAATGCGCGCGGGGCTCCGATGCGAAAGGCAGTGAGAAACAACAACCCGGCCACCATTTCCGGCAGCCAGGGTTTCAGCGCGCTGGCCAGGTCCTTGAGCAGGAACCCGGCCAGTAACCCCAGGATCATTGCCACCTGCCCATGGTGGGCAATGGTGGCCAGTAGATTGACCATCCCGCTAGCCGCCCGAGGGGCCGCTGCGCAGGTTGTTGGGTAACCAGGTGGCCAGCTCGGGCCAGGCAACAAGGATCACCACCATCACCAGCATCAACCCGACCATGGGGATGGCGGTCTTGGCGATATAGGAGATCTCGTGTCGGGTCATGCTTTGCAGCACAAAGAGGTTGAAGCCAATGGGCGGCGTCACCTGGGCCATTTCGACCACCACAACGATAAAGATGCCGAACCAGATTACGTCAATGCCAGCCTGGCGGATCATCGGCTCGACGATGGCCATGGTCAGCACCACCGAGGAAATCCCATCCAGGAACATGCCCAGCACTACGTAAAACAGGGTGAGCGCCACGATCAGCACCAGCGGCGACAGGTTCATCTGGTCAATCCAGGCCGCCAGCGCGCGGGGCAGTCCGGTAAAGCCCATGGCCAGGGACAGGAAGGACGCCCCCATCAGGATCAGCGCAATCATTGCCGAGGTGCGGGTGGCCCCCATCAGCGATTCCGTGAAAGTGCCCCAGCCCAGCGAGCCCTGAAACAGCGCCAGCGTCAACGCGCCCAGCACACCCACGGCGGCGGCCTCGGTGGCTGTGGCCAGGCCAAGATACATCGATCCAATCACCACGGTGACCAGCATCAGCACCGGGATCAGAAATCGGCTTTCGGCCAGCATCTCGCCAAAGGACATCGAGGGTTCCGGCTCGGGGCGTTGGTCCTTGGCAAAGAAATGCCAGCCCATGATATAGGCCATGAACAGCCCTGCCAGCACCAGGCCGGGGAAGATGCCGGCCATAAAAAGCTTGGTGATCGATTCATTGATCGACACCCCATAGACGATCAGTGTCAGCGAGGGGGGGATCATCAACCCGAGGGTGGCGGCACCGGCCAGGGTGCCAACGATCATGTATTCAGGATAGCCACGTTTGCGCAGCTCAGGGATCGACATCTTGCCCACAGTTGTCAGTGTCGCCGCCGAAGAGCCTGAAACAGCGGCAAAGATGGTGCAGCCGGCAATATTGGTATGCAGCAGCCCGCCGGGCAGCCAGCGCATCCAGGGTGCCAGGCCACGGAACATATCCTGCGACAGGCGGGTACGATAGAGGATCTCTCCCATCCAGATGAACAGCGGCAGCGCCGTCAGGGTCCAGCTTGAGGCCCCGGTCCAGATGGTGGTGATCATCGCATCGCCGGCAGGGCGGGTGGTAAAGAGCTCCATGCCAAACCAGGCAACCCCCATCAGGGCCAGACCAATCCAGACCGAACTGCCCAGAAGGGCAAAGAGCACAAAAACAAAAATCAGGGTTGTGTAGATCTCGCCCATTATTCCACGGCCTCCGATGAGATGCTGGCCCGGCGGGTGATCAGCAGACGGCAAAGATAGTCCCAAAGCGCCAGTGCCAGCAGCACGGTGCCAATCGACATGGGCAGTTGCGGCAGCCATACCGGGGTATAGACCCAGTCAGAGCCAGTCTCAGCCCAGAGCTTGCCCCATTGACCCGGGGCGGTGACAAACATCTTGAAGAAAGAAATCAGCCATTCAGGGGTAAAGTCCTGCCCCTGGGTGCGGTCGTTCAGCACCTCGGACATGATGTTTGTCTTGATGGCGTAGCGGGCAAAATAGGTGGCGGTAATGGCGGCGATCCACATGGCAAATGCATCCAGCCAAAGGCCAAAGTGATGCCCCATATTGAGGAAGATCGAGACCCGGATATGGGCGCCTCGGGTCAGCGCATGGGCCAGGGCAAAGAAGGATGTCGCCGCCATGGCATAGCCGGCATATTCGGTGGAGCCGGGAAAGGTCAGGCTGCTCCAGCGCGCCACCATCTGGGCGACGATGAGCAGCAGGATTGTGACCATGAATACGGCAGCAAGCACCCCAGAGGCGAGATAGACCCGGTCCAGCGCCCGCTGTAACGGACGCAGCGCACGGCCCATAGGATCTGGTGCGATCAAGCAGGCCAAGGCCAGAAGTGTTGGAATAACAAAAAGCCAAGCCCAAAGCGGCAGGCCCAGAAACGGTTGCCAGTCACGCATGCCCATCCCCCGAAGTGGTGTAAAAAAGACGGCTCCAACCCTATGGGAGCAGGAGCCGTCAGGTGAGTGGTGGGTTTAGTGCGCGTTATAGGCGTCCAGGATGGCCTGGCCGTCGTCGCCTGCGGCTTCGAGCCAGTCAGCGGTCATTTTGGCGCCGATTTCCTGCAGCTCTGCCAGGAATTCAGGGCCTGCATCGGTCACTGCCATGCCATTGCCTGTCAGCTGTTCAAAGTACCAGTTGGCCAGCTCTTCGGATTTGGCAGAGCAGGCAGCGCCGGTCTCATCAGCGGCTTGCTGTACTTGCCCCTGGGTTTCGGCGCTCAGCCCTTCCCAGACCTGCTTGTTGACCATGACATAGTTGCGCGGCAGCCAGGCATTGACCTTGTAGTAGTGGCTCAGATGTTCCCAGACCTTGCGATCATAGCCGGTGGAGCCCGAGGAGATAAAGGCCTCTGCTACGCCGGTGGCCAGCGCCTGGCTCAGCTCGGCGGCTTCGACCTGCACCGGGATCATACCGAGCTTTTCTGCAAAGGTGGCTGTGGCGGTGTTGTAGCTGCGGAACTTGATGCCCTGGGTGTCTTCCGAGGAGGCCACTTCCTTGTTGAAATAAAAGCCCTGACCAGGCCATGGGCAGGTATAAAGCGCCACTAGGTTGAGGTCGGCGAGCTGGCCGTTCACCCGGTCTTTGGCGGCATGCCAGAGCTTTTCATTGTCGGCATAGGTGGTGGCCACGAAGGGCAGGTTATCCCACCCCAAGAGCGGTGCCTCATTGGCATGGGCGGACATGAAGCGTTCCCCAATAGGGGCCTGGCCGGTCTGAACGGCGCGTTTGATTTCGCCGCCTTTGAACAGCGAGCCGCCGGGATGCACGGTGATGTCGATGTCGCCGCCGGTGTAGTCGCGCACCTTGTCGGCAAAGACCACGCCCATTTCGGAATGGAAGTTGGTTGCGGCATAGGCCATGGGCATATCCCAGCTCTCGGCTGTGGCGCCAGTGGCTGCAAAGGCCAGGGCAGAGGCGGAAAAGGCCATCTTAATAGAGGTTTTAACAGTCATTGTAGTCTCCCTAGTGGTTGGTTTTTTGCTGTTTTCCAGCTTGTTATTCATTGGGTTATGCCTTCGGCCCTGCAAGGGACCTCATCCGAAACGATCCGGTTCAAAGGGCCGCATGTCAAGGTTCATGGGCTGGCCAGTGATCAGACTGGCCACCATGCGCCCGGTTTTTGCGCCCCCGGTGAGGCCGATGTGATGGTGGCCAAAGGCGGTAAAGACGCCAGAGCTTCCAACTTCGCCAATCAAAGGCAGGCTGTCGGAGGGGGCGGGGCGAAAGCCGAGCCATTCCTCCTCTTCTGTGGCCCGCATCTGCGGGAAGGTCTCGGCTACGGTACGGCGCAAGAGGGCAAGTGGTGCCTTGGAGGGGGTTTCATCCAGGCCGCCAAATTCCACCACACCGGCGCAGCGCAGCCCCTGGTCCATCGGGGTGGCGACAAATTTCCCGGCTGCGACCATCATCGGATAGCGTGGGGTGATGCTGGGGGATTTGAACAGGATATGGTAGCCGCGTTCGGCCTCCATCGGCACGTTGAGGCGCAGTTTTTGCATCAGGGGCTTGGACCAGATCCCGGCTGAGATCACTGCCTTGTCACAGTCAAAGCGCCCCTGATCGGTTTCCACCGCTGAGATTTTGCCGCCGCTGAGGTCAAAATCCTTGACCTCTGCCTGGATAAATGTGCCGCCCATTTCGACCAGCAGCTGGACCAGATCCTTGACGTAATTGGCCGGGTTCAGGATGAAGCCGTGGTTCTTGTTCACTGCCAGAAGCGAGGTGTTTTCTCCAAGGATCGGCTCGTGTTCCTGTACCGCTGGCCCTTCGATGATCTCCGGGACGAAACCTGCTTCGCGACGCAGTTCCCAGACATAGGCATCGGCTTCAAAGGCGGCGCGATCTGTATAGGCAAAGTTGTAATCGGTTTCTTTGATCCATTTGGCGGCCGGGGTGCCTGCAGTGAGCGCCTGATGTTGTTGGACACTGTCGCCGACAATATGAGTGAGCGATTTGGCAATGCGCCGGGTGTCGCCATCATTGGCGTGCGAGAGGTATTTCATCAGCCAGGGCAACAGCTTGGGCGTATAGCCCCAGCGCAAGAATAGCGGAAATTTTGGATCCAACAGGTATTTTGGCCCCTTGGGAATGAGTCCCGGCGTGGTCACCGGCACCATGGCGCAACTGGCCAGCAGGCAGCCATTGCCATAGGAGGCGCCCATGCCGGGTTCCCCCTTGTCGATCAGGGTCACATCATGGCCCGCCCGCCGCAGCCAAAGCGCCGTGGCTGCGCCAACGATCCCTGCGCCGACAACAATCGTATGCTCTGTGCTCATCTGGCCAAGTTCCCGAATTTTCAAAATGGCCTCTGCGCTAAGTTTTGCGCGGGAGTCCCGGTGGTTGGCCAAACCATGCCCCGTTGACGGCATCAGTTCAAATATAAAAATGGATGTCGACCATAAGGAAAAATGATACATAGGGGCATGAATCTCAGATTTAGACAGATGCAGGCCTTTCACGCGGTGATCGAGACCGGAACCGTCACCGGTGCTGCGACCCTTTTGGGGGTTTCGCAGCCTGCGGTCTCGAACCTGTTGTACCAGCTGGAGCGGCAGACGCGTTTCAAACTATTCGAACGCGATCGCGGGCGCTTGCGGGCCACCCCCGAAGCCAATCTGTTGTTTCGCGAAATTGATACCGTAGTGCGCGGCTTTGACCATGTGACCCAGGCGGTGATTGATCTGCAGAACAAACAGGCCGGACAGCTGCAGGTGGCCTCGCAGCATTCGATGTCCTTTGGGTTCATGCCGCGACTGATTGCGGAGTTTGCCAAGGATCGGCCCGATATGTCGATTTCCTTTCAGTCGCAGTATTCGTCAAAGATCCAGGAGTGGGTAATGTCGGGACTGTTTGAGATTGGCATCTGTGAAACGCCCCTGTTGCACGATGGTCTGGTGGCGCATCCGATCAAGGTGGAGACCCTTTTGGCCCTGCCCGAGGGTGATCCGCTGGTGCGCCATGATGTATTGACGCCAGAACTGTTGGAGGGCGCACCGTTTTTGGTGATGGGGCCGGATCATATGACCCACCGGCGCACGAGAGAGGCGTTCTTGCAGGCTGGAGTGGTACTGAAGACGCGGGTGCATGCGCAGCTGTTCAAAAATCTTCTGAGCTTTGTCAAAGAGGGGATGGGCGTGGCGCTGCTCGATCCCTTTGTGCTGGATTTTGACCGCGAAGGGGGATTTGTCACCCGGGTGTTTCGCCCGCAGATCCTGATGGAAATGGCCGTGATCACCTCGGCCACGCGGCCGCTGTCTTCGATAGGTCAGGAGTTTCTGGCGCTGTTGAAGCAGGAGTTGCAGCCCTATTGCACCGAATGACGCAAAAGAGAGGGGGGCTCCCGCGTGGATCAGGGCAATCATAGATTGCG
>NZ_JBDWPJ010000067.1:0-3554 GCF_039971195.1 Pseudophaeobacter sp. | reverse complement strand
CAGAAACATCCCCCCGCCACAGTGAGTGTCTCATGGGACTGAGCCTGTACCTCATGGCCGCGCAGCACCATGGCAAGCAGCATAAAGACGGTGAGCGCGTCGGGTTTTAGGGTTTTGAAAATCTGCATGGGGACCTCCGGTTTTTGCCACCCTGCCGGGGGGGACTGCGCGTCTCAACCCCGTGTCATCAAATGTCACGCTGAGGTGAGCGCAAGTTACCGCTTGGAAATTGGATCCAATCCTCCTAGCCTGTGCCAGAAAACAATATCCCAGGTCAGAGAATTCCCGCATGTCAGAAAAAATCAGCACCCATCAGGCGACAGAAGATCAGCGCAATGAAGAGATCCTGATCTACCTGAACGGCAAGGTCACCCCAAAGGCTGAGGCAACTGTGAGCGTCTATGACAGTGGCTTTATGCTGGGCGATGGGGTCTGGGAGGGGCTGCGGCTCTACAATGGTACCTGGGCCTTTTTCGATGAACATCTGGACCGGCTGTTTGAGGCGGCTAAGGCGATTGATCTGGACATTGAAATGGATCGCGAAGGCGTCAAAAATGCGATTTTAGAGACACAAAAGGCCAATGGTATGACCACGGATGCCCATGCCAGGCTGATGCTGACGCGGGGGGTGAAAACCCGGCCCTTCCAGCATCCCTCGCTGTCGCAGCAGGGGCCGACCATGGTGATCATCATGGAGCATTCCAGGCCCAACCTGCCGCGCCCCATCCGGCTGGCCACGGTGCCGCATCTGCGCGGATTGCCGATGACCCAGGATCCCAAGCTGAATTCTCATTCCAAGCTAAACTGTATCCTCGCCTGTATCGCCGCCGAAAAGGCGGGGGCGGATGAAGGTCTGATGCTGGATGTGAATGGTTTTGTGAACACCACCAATGCCTGCAATTTCTTCATCGTGCGCAAAGGCGCAGTTTGGACCTCGACCGGGGACTACTGCATGAATGGCATAACCCGGCAAAAGGTCATCGACCTGTGCCGCGCCAATGATATTCCGGTTTTTGAGCGCAATTATTCCCTGGTGGATACCTATGGCGCTGATGAGGCCTTTCTCACCGGAACCTTTGGGGCGCAGACCCCAGTGGGCACTATCGACGGCCGCCAGATCGGCAGTGGTGAGATGGGTCCGGTTACCAAGCGCATCCGCAGCCTGTACAAGGCGCTGATTGACGCGGAATGCGCCTGATGCGGATTGCCATGTGGTCCGGCCCGCGCAACCTGTCGACGGCGATGATGTATGCCTTTGGCAATCGCGGGGACTGCGCGGTGGTGGATGAGCCCTTTTATGCCACCTATCTGGCCAAGACCGGGCTGAACCATCCGATGCGCGCTGAAATCCTACAGAGCCAATCGCAGGATGCGGGGCAGGTGGCGCAATCCCTTTTGGGCCCAGTGCCGGATGCCCGCCCGGTATACTATCAAAAACACATGACCCAACATATGATCGAGGGCGTGCCGCGCGACTGGATGCGTCAGGTCACCAATCTGTTCCTGATCCGCCACCCGGCGCGGGTCATCGCCTCTTATGCGGCGAAACGGGAGAATCCAGTGTTGGATGATATCGGGTTTCGCCAGCAGGCGGAGCTGTTCGACCTGTGCCGCAGCTGGGGGCAGGTGCCGGTGGTGGTCGACAGCCATGACATTCGCGCCGACCCTGAGGGGAAACTGAGGCAGCTTTGCGAGGTGCTTGGTCTGAGCTTTGTGCCGGAAATGCTCAGCTGGCCCAGAGGTGGCCATGCCCAGGACGGGGTCTGGGCGCCGGTCTGGTATGGGGCGGTTTGGGACTCCACTGGTTTTGCCGGAGCGGAAGGGGTCTTGCCCGAGGTGCCAGCGGAGTTGCGCCCGGTGCTGGAGGCGGCCTTGCCATACTATGAGGCGATGAAGGCTGAGAAGATCTGAGAGGAAAACTGTGGGGGCTTTGCCCCCCGCGCTTGCGCGCTCCCCCCAGAATATTTGGGGAAAGATGATGCGCAAAAGAGGATCCTGGTAAGAGATAATCTCTTAGCCGATCAGTTTGCCGAGTTTCATTGCGGTGGCCATGTCGCCGGAAATCTTCAACTTGCCCATCATCACGCCGGTCATTGGGTTGAGCTTGCCTTTGAGCAGCTTCACCAGATTGTCCTGGCTGAGTTTGATGGTGCAGTCGGCGTCGCGATCTGTGGTGCTGGCGTTGCCTTCGGACAGGACAATGACGCCGTCTGATCCGCAGTCGAATTTGAGCGAGCCTTCAAAGCTTTTGCTCTGCAGCCCTGCGCGAATGCCCTCGGCAATATTCTGAAGTGACATCTCTGCTGTTCCCTTGAAATTCCCGTTAATGGGGTAGGGTGCCAGGGCCAGCCTGGCAAGGCTGACGGCAGGGAAGCGAAGGACTAACTGAGGGCCTGAACTGTCACATCGCAGGGGCTGGCAGCAAAGAAGGTCGCGAGCAGCTCGGCAAAGACATCCGGGGCACCGGGGACGGCGGCAAACAATGTCATGGATGAGCGCAGTTTCTTGGCATCGGTGGCGCCAAGGATCGCGGCGGCTTCTTGCCCCTGATGGGTCATCATCAGGGTTGCGACCTCAATCAGGCGGGCGCGCAGCACCGCGTGTCCGAGGTAGGCAGTGGCTTCCGAGAGGTCTTCGATACCGTAGAGCTGCGCCATATGGGATTGGCCCAATTCGGCCAGTTGCGGGAAGACAAACCACATCCAGTGACCGGTCTTTTTGCCTGCGCTCAGTTCGGCAAGGACATCGGCCCAGACGGTGTCTTGCGCTTCGACAAACATCTCCAGCTCTTCGGCAAAATCGTCTTCAAAGAGATCATCTTCTGGGTCGTTCATCCCAAGCTCCGTCTGCGCAGGTTTTGCGCAGACCCTAGCGGATGCAGAGCTACTGCGCCAGATGCTCTTTGAATTGATCAATGTTTCGAAGACGATCCTGGCTGAGCGGATGGCTGGAGAGCCAGTCTGAGTTGCCATCATAGCGGGAGACAGCCGTGAAAAACCGCTCTAGCCCAGCGAGGCTATATCCTGATTTGGTGAGCAGATGCAGCGCATAGGTATCGGCCTCCAGCTCGTGTCGACGGGAAAAGGACAGGTTGAACAGGGTCTGACCCTCAAGCGCGATACTGTCCAGGACAGGCCCGATATCACCCGCCAGAAGCGCGATCAGCAGGTAGATGGAGAGGGAGCTGTAGAGTTGTTTGAGGCTGTGATCTTTGGCGACATGGCCGATTTCATGGGCCAGAACACCGGCGATCAGGTCTGGATCAGTGCCGTAATCCTGTACCAGGGTATCGGTGAGAATAAGCGTGCCGCCGGGCAGGGCCATGGCATTGGGGCCGGCCCCGGGGATGTGGCTGAACTGTAGATCAATGTTGCGATGGGGCAGATCAACATGGCGCATCAGCTTCGTCAGGATTGCCTGCTGTTTTTCTTGTTGGTGTGCGGAGAGCTGGCTGGGCCGTGCCATGGTGAGATCCAGCGAGGAAAGGGTAGCGGCATCTATTTGGCGCACCATGGCGTCTGGGGTCATCCAGACTGCCAGGGCCACGAGAACTG
>NZ_JBDWPJ010000066.1:0-12308 GCF_039971195.1 Pseudophaeobacter sp. | reverse complement strand
GGGCTCCGTTTGTGACGATATTGATATTCAGGGCAAAGAGGTCGGCGCGGTGGAGGCCACGCTGCCCGGCTGTGGTGCCAAAGATGCCGTTCGGGTGACCTCTGTTGCCGGTGTTACCCTCAGCCAGGCCTCGGTGATGACCTGCGAAACCGCCGAGGCCCTGAAGCGCTGGGTCTCCAAGGATGTGGTAAAGGCCTTTGGCCGTGGCAATCGGGTGGTCAGCCTGCGGGTGGCGGCGCATTACGCCTGTCGCACCCGGAACAACCGCCCTGGCGGTCGGATTTCGGAACATGGCAGGGGCAAGGCGATCGATATCTCCGGCTTCGTGTTGGAAGACGGCTCCATGGTGAGCGTGCTGGTCGGCTGGCAGGCGCGCGACACCCGCAAACCCATGGTGAAGATGTGGAAAGCGGCCTGTGGCCCCTTTGGCACGGTGCTTGGCCCTGAATCGGATCGTTATCATCTGGATCATTTCCACCTCGACGTGGCGCGCCACCGGGGCGGAGCCTACTGCCGCTAACCCTATGGCTCTGGCTGCTCGCGGTTGAGCACCACCAGATATACGAAGTGCAACCGCGCCGCGCCTATGGCGCGGCGCCGGGCCCAACCGAGGCGCGGCATTCTGCAAGAATGTCCCGGATCGGGCGGGAGCCCCCCCCCTTTTTCGCCTGATCAAAAGACCCGCGATCAGCGAATAACCAGCGTCGGCGCCGTGCCAATAGGTAGGGGACCGATCCAGATCTGTCCCTGGTCAAAACTCAAGGTGGTGTTCAGCCGTTCCTGTGACCCGGTTTCGCCTGCAAAGAGCGCCAGCACCTGCTCCAGGGCGTTGCGGGTGCTGGGCGGCAGCAAGCTGGCGCGTTCCGCCATGTCCAGAATGGCGCGCCAATTCTGTGCCTGCAGGGTCAATTCCCCGGTTAGGCGCCCGCGTTCATCAACCTGCAGCTGCCCGGTGGCTTTGAACCGCATCTCGCCCCAGTGGGCCTCGACGAGTTGCAGATCAATGGCTCTTGGCTGGGGCCGCCGCAACTCGATTGCCCGGCGATCCCAGGGGGTGTCAAACTGCACCGAAGCCTGAACCTGAAGGCTGTCAAAACGTTGCGGTAGAGTATCACTCAGCTGGCTCATCCGCCGAAAGGCGCCGCTGGGGGCAAAGCCGGTGGCGGAGGCGCTGAGCTGGTAGTGCGTCGCGGGATCCTGCTGCGCCAGAACCAGGGTCAGATCCTGGGCCTGCCAATGCACCTCTGTCCCCTTGCTGACCTGCCAGTCCTTTGCGGTAAGCGCCAGCCGCTCCAGCTCGAGCGCCAGACCTGGGGCCAATTGCAGTTCCGCCTGCATCTCTTGCGCCTGCAAGGTCCGGGTCTGGTCAAAAAAGGAAAACCGCTGCGCTGTCGCCGGCAGGCGCAGGGTCTGGGAGCCGGGCCAAAGCGCCGGGCTGTCAAATTCCATCCAATCGGCACTCCAGGCGGCGCCAGTTCCGGGATCCGCCAGAACCACCTGATCAATCCGTGTGACATGGCGGCTGGGAAAGCCGCTGGTCTGCAGGGCCCCATGTTCCACCTGCCAGCCCTGGCGCTGCTGCTCACCAAACCAGCTCTCCAGCCCACTGCGCAGCCCCCAGGCAGCAACCCCCCAATAGATGATCCAGACGGCAGCACCCAGGCCAAGCCATTTCAGCAAGCGCATTCTGCAACAGCCCCTCTTTTTATTGGCATGTTTTTGCTGTTTATAGACGACGATCAAAAAAGGACCATAGAGCATGACAATGTGGGTATTTGGATATGGATCTCTGCTGTGGAACCCGGGCTTTGCCGTGGCCCGCAGCGAAGTCGCAACCCTGCAGGGCTATGCGCGGTCTTTTTGCATGTCGTCGATCCATCATCGTGGCAGCGAAGAAGCGCCCGGACTGGTGCTGGCCTTGGATGAAATCACAGGATCCCGTTGTCAGGGGCTGGCGCTGGCGGTGCAATCGGGCGAGGAAGCCGAGACACTGGACTACCTACGCGAACGCGAATTGATCTCCTCGGCCTATCTGGAGCGCGACCTTGAGGTTCAACTGGCTTCTGGCGAAGAGGTCACAGCAGTGACCTATGTGATCGACCCGCATCACGTGCAGTATTGCGGCGGTATGGCGCTGGAAAAACAAGCCCAGATTATCGCCACGGCCGTCGGCGGGCGGGGGCCCAACACCGAATACCTCTACAATACCGCTGAACATCTGAGCGAGATCGGTCTGGGCGATCCGGAACTGGAGTGGCTGATGGGGCGCGTGCGGGAAATAACCGCATAAAGCCTTGGAGCTTTTGTTTCTTTGCCATTAAGCTCCTCTGGAAAATAAGCAAAAACTGTCAGGATCGCACCGACCATGGCCCAAACAGACCGCAAGACCAGGCCGCAATTCTCGCAACCTGTCCGGCAGATCATCCTGATGCTGATCGCGCTTGGCCTTGCTGGCGTCGGGATCTTCATGGCTCTGCCCAAGGTGCTGCCGGTGTTTCAGGCCAACCCCTGGCTCAACGGCTTTATCGTCATTGTCTTTATCATCGGGGTTCTGTCTTGTTTCTGGCAGGTGCTGCAGCTCATTGGCTCAGTACGCTGGATTGAAAGCTTTGCCTCTGGCGGTAGCCGCGGTGAAAAACGCGCGCCCTCGCTTCTGGCGCCTCTGGCGGCCTTGCTGCGGTCACGGGCAGCCCGCATGCAGCTGGGCTCGTCGTCAACACGCTCGATCCTGGATTCGGTGGCGCAGCGGGTCGACGAAGAGCGTGAGATTACCCGGTATATTGTCAACTTGCTGATTTTTCTCGGTCTTTTGGGGACTTTTTATGGCCTGGCCACCACGGTTCCGGCGGTGGTGGACACCATTCGCAGCCTGGCCCCACAAGAGGGTGAAGAAAGCATCGCCGTGTTCAACCGCCTGATGACCGGGCTTGAGGCCCAACTGGGCGGCATGGGCGTTGCCTTTGCCTCCTCCTTGCTTGGGCTGGCAGGCTCGCTGATCGTCGGCTTGTTGGAGCTATTTGCCGGCCATGGCCAGAACCGGTTCTACCGAGAGCTGGAAGAATGGCTATCCTCTTTTACCCGCGTGAGCTTTTCCTCCGGCGAGGAAGGCAGCGGGAGCGGCAGTGGAGAGACTAGCGTGGTCTCTGAGGTGCTGGATACCATGGCCGAACAAATGGATGCTTTGCAGGCGATGTTTGCTCAGAACGCCCAAAGCCGCGCCGAGATCGACAACAAACTGTCACGGCTGGTAGATTCCATCACCGATATGAACAGCCGACAGGACCAGGCGGCTGGTATTGCCACCGCGCTGGACCGGGTGGCCGTGGGGCAAGAGACTCTGACAGAAATCATGCGTGCTCATGGTGATGTTGGCATGGATGCCGAAAGCCGCATGCGCCTGCGCTCGATCGACGTGCAGATGCTGCGTATTCTCGAAGAGATTTCCGCTGGTCGTCAGGAAAGCCTGGCGGAGCTGCGCAAGGATATCGATCTGATGGTCAAGGCCTTTGCGGTGCCACGCGGGCACGAACGGCAAGCGCCGGAAACCGCAGCACCGGCCGTGTCCCAGCAGGACGAGGAATAGGTCATGGCCCTGTCGCGGCGCAGCGGGCAAAGATTTCAGAACTCGATTTGGCCGGGCTTTGTTGATGCCATGACCGGGCTGCTTTTGGTGCTGATGTTTCTGCTTACCATTTTTATGGTGGTGCAATTTGTGCTGCGCGAAACAATTTCGGGACAAGAGAATGAACTAGGAGAGCTGGCCTCCGAGGTAGAGGCCCTGGCCAACGCCTTAGGTCTGGAAGAACGCGCTAACAGCCGCCTCAGTGCGCGGCTTGGGGCGCTCAGTTCGACGCTTTCTACTGCGCAGGGCGATCTGGCACAGGCACGCAATCAGCTCGCTGATTTTGAAACCCAGGTGGCGGGGCTGATTGCCGGGCGGGATGCGGCCCAGGCGCAGATCGCGGCGCTCACCAAAAGCCGTGATGATCTGGATGCCGAACGCGCGGCTCTGCTTGATGAGACCAAGGTGCTGAACCTGGCGCTGGCCCAGGCGCGTGAGGAAATTGACGAAGGGGTTGAAAGCGCCCGCCTTGCAGCGGCGAAACGCGAAGCGCTGGAAGCTCTGATAGCGGACCTCGAAAAGGAAGGCGATCTGCGGGCCACGGAATTGGCAGAGCTGACCACCAGTTTGAACGCCGAAGAAGAAGCCCGTCTGGTGGAAGCCGCCGCTGCCGAAGCCCTGCGGGCGCGGCTGGAAACGGCCAATGCTGAACTCACAGCCATGACCCTGTCCTTGGAGGTCCAGCGCAAAGAGGCCGAAGACACGCTGACCCTGCTGGCGGCGGCTCAGGCGGCCAAGGCACAGCTGGATCGCGATCTGGAGCAGGCCCTAGCCACACTGGAGGCCGCCAAGGCGCAGACATTGCAACGTGATGAACTGGCCGAGCGCCTGACACGGGTACTGGCGCAGATGCAGGTCTCTCAATCTGCTGCCGAAGGCCGGGTCGCGGCGCTGGAGGTTGAGCTGAACCGGCTGGAGCTGGACAGCACCGCCACCCAGGAGCGATTGAACCGGGAGCTGGATGGCGCCCGCCGCCAAGCGGCCCAGAGCAAGGCCGCGCTGGAGGCTGAGTTGGCGCGTCAGCGAGCGGCAAGTGTCGAGACGGAAACGCAATACCAAAGCGAACTGGCCACCCTGCAGCAGCAGCAGGCCGCGGCCCTGCTGAAACTGGAAGAGACTACATCGGCCAAGCTGGCGGAGGCCGAAGCCGAGCAGCGCCGATTGGCGACGCAACTGTCCCGTTTGCAGGCAGATGCGGCCTCGGTGATGTCCGGGCTGGAAGCAGAGCTGGCGCAGGCGCAGAAAGAGCTGACAGCAGCGCAAAATGCGGCGTCTTCTACTGCAGAAGAGCGCGCCTCTGTCGAGCTGCGTCTGTTGCAGGCCTTGGATGCACTGGAAAATGCCCAGGCGGCGGCCAGTGATCAGGCAGTACTGCAGAAACGTCTGTTGGCAGCTTTGAATGCGCAGAAGGATGCCGAAACCGGAGCTGCGAATGATCGCAACCTGGCGCAGGAACGCGCGGACCTTTTAGCCCAGGCCCAGGCGGCCCTGTCTGAACAGGAAGCGGTCTCTGCCGAGGCGCTGCGGGAAACAGCCCTGCTGAACCAACAGGTTGCCGCTCTGCGTGAACAATTGGGCGGGCTGCAGGCCATTCTGGATGATTACCAGGAACGCGACGCGGCCCAGGAAGTACAGTTGCAGAACCTTGGTCAGGATCTGAATGCAGCGCTGGCGCGGGCTGCCTCCGAAGAGCGCCGCCGACGTCTGTTGGAAGAGAGCGAACGCAAACGGCTAGAGACGGAAGCGGCAGAACTGGCCAGCAAGGCCGAGAGCCTGGAAACCAAAGCGCAGGAACTGGAGCGCTACCGGTCTGAGTTCTTTGGTCGGTTGCGAAATGTCTTGGGCAGCCAGGAAGGGGTGCGGATTTCGGGCGACCGGTTTGTTTTTGCTTCTGAGGTACTGTTTGATCCCGGCAGCGCGGTTCTGTCGAGTGCAGGGGAGGGAGAGATCGCCAAAGTGGCGCAGATCCTGCAATCCATCGCCGCCGAGATCCCGGCAGAGCTCAACTGGATTATCCGAGTGGATGGTCACACCGACAATACCGCTATGCTGGGCAGCGAGAAATACAGCGATAACTGGGAGCTGAGCCAGGGTCGGGCCCTGTCCGTGGTGCGCTACATGATCGAAAACCTTGAAATTGCCCCGGAACGACTGGCGGCCAATGGGTTTGGGGAGTTCCAGCCTGTGAATACGGATGACACCCCCGAAGCTCGCGCCCAGAACCGCCGTATCGAACTGAAGTTCACTGAACGCTAGGTTAGAGTTTTTGCGAGCAGATGCGGCAGGTTACCTGAGGTGGATTTCCTGTTCGATGCGGTCGATTTCTTCCTCGCCACGCAGCAAAACCGCCAGACCAATATAGCGCCCATAGTCCCAGCTCTCGCGGCGTAACCTTTTGCCAGAGGCCCGAAAGAACTGCGCCTGGTTGCGCTCCAAGGTGATCTCATGCACCGAAAATTCGCCCCGTGGCCCGGAAATCGACAGCCGGATGCGATCACCTTTCTGGCCGCCAAAGGCATAGGCCCAAAACACCAGGGCCGGAGATTCGGTTGTCAACCGCTGGCTCCCGGCCGTGCCGGATTTGATCGCCTGAAACTCAGGCACATGGGTGCTGAACCCAGTCCCTAGGAAACCTCCAGGCTGGTAGGGGATCGGATCGGCCCAGAGACTATTGGTGACTGTCACCTCAGCAATTGCATCCGTCCCGGCAGGACAGGCTTCAGGCCCCAGAGGGGCAAAGGGGTCCACCACCTGGCCATTGTGGCGCAGAGATAGGTGCAGATGCGGGAATTGGGTTCTTCCCGAAAGACCAACCTCTCCAAGCGGTGTTCCTGCCGCAACCCTCTGGCCTTTTTCCACCCGAATCGACCCCTGCCGCATATGGCAATACTGGGTTTCCCAGCCACCCTCGTGGCCCAGAACAACCCCATTGCCACATTCGCGTCCCTGCAGGGCAGCGGCGTTCTCCTCGGTGGAATAGACGTCAGGCATCACATCGCGCAGCCCCTGAACCACGCCGGGGGCGGCGGCCAGAACGGCCACTCCTTCCTGCATGTCGCTCAGATAGGGCAGGGCGATGTCTGTGCCCTTGTGGCCAGAATAGCTGAGCGGACGGCACTGATAGTCGCGGGCACCGGGGCTGGGATCATGGTCGACATATTGCTGGATATGGCAGGTCTCGCCGAGGCTGCAGTCCACTGGCCAGTTCAAGGTGAAATCGCTCGCCACGGCGGGCACCGTGACGAGCGAGAGGAGACACACTCCTAAAGGCAGCCGCATGATCAGTCGGCTGTCAGCAGTGGAGGCTTATCGCCAGAGATGCGCGGCTTGGTGGGGCCTTCGATGCGCAGCTCCAGTTTGCCGTCCTTGATACCAACCTTGACCAAGCCGCCCTTGGCCAGTTTGCCAAAGAGCAGCTCTTCGGCGAGCGGCTTCTTGATATGTTCCTGGATGACACGTCCCAGAGGGCGCGCGCCCATCCGGTCGTCATAGCCCCGGTCTGCCAGCCATTCGGCGGCCTTGCGGGTCAGCTCGATCGAGACATTGCGGTCCATCAACTGGGCTTCCAGTTGCAGCACGAATTTCTCGACCACCTGAAGGATCACCTCTTTGGGCAGCGGTGCAAAGGCAATCACGGCATCCAGGCGGTTGCGGAATTCCGGCGTAAAGGTGCGCTCGATCGCGGCGGTGTCTTCGCCCTCGCGACGATCCCGGCCAAAGCCAATCGCGGCCTTTGCCATATCCGAAGCACCGGCATTGGAGGTCATGATCAGCACCACATTGCGGAAGTTCACCGCGCGGCCATTGTGATCTGTGAGCTGACCGTTGTCCATCACCTGCAACAGGATGTTGAAGACATCCGGATGCGCTTTTTCAATCTCATCGAGCAGCAGCACACAGTGGGGATGCTGATCAACCCCATCGGTGAGCAGACCACCCTGGTCAAAGCCGACATAGCCGGGAGGGGCACCGATCAGACGGGAGACCGCGTGTTTCTCCATGTATTCCGACATGTCAAACCGCAGCAGCTCCACACCCAATGTGTCGGCCAGCTGTTTTGCCACCTCGGTTTTGCCGACGCCCGTGGGGCCTGCAAAGAGGTAGTTGCCGATTGGCTTTTCTGGTTCGCGCAGACCTGCACGGGCCAGTTTGATGGCGCTGGAAAGCGCGTCGATGGCATCGTCCTGGCCAAAGACCACCCGTTTCAGGCTCTTCTCCAGATCCTTCAGCACCTCGGCATCGTCCTTGGTGACGCTCTTGGGCGGGATGCGGGCGATTTTGGCCACCACGGCCTCGATCTCCTTGACGCCAATGGTCTTGCGGCGCTTGCTTTCGGGCACCAGATGCTGCGCCGCGCCAGCCTCGTCGATCACGTCGATGGCCTTGTCGGGCAGCTTGCGGTCGTTGATATACCGCGCCGCCAGCTCAACCGCGGATTTGATCGCATCGGCGGTGAACTTGATGCTGTGATGCTCTTCGAAATAGGGTTTCAGCCCTTTCAAAATGGCAATGGCATCCTGCACATTGGGCTCGTTTACATCAATCTTCTGGAAGCGACGCGCCAGAGCGCGGTCTTTCTCAAAATGCTGACGGAACTCTTTGTAAGTGGTGGAGCCCATGGTGCGCAGCTTGCCGCCCTGCAGGGCAGGTTTCAGCAGGTTGGAGGCATCCATGGCGCCACCAGAAGTGGCACCGGCGCCAATCACCGTGTGGATCTCATCAATGAAGAGGACGCCGTCGGGATGGTCTTCCAGCTCGGTGACCACGGCTTTCAGCCGTTCTTCAAAATCGCCGCGATAGCGGGTACCGGCCAAGAGCGCCCCCATGTCGAGCGAGAAGATGGTGGTATTGGAGAGCACTTCAGGGACTTCGCCCTGCACGATCTTGCGGGCAAGACCCTCGGCGATAGCGGTTTTACCAACACCGGGATCACCCACCAACAGCGGGTTGTTCTTGCGGCGGCGGCACAGCACCTGAATGCAGCGTTCTACCTCGTGGCTGCGCCCGATCAGCGGATCGATGTCGCCTTCGCGGGACTTGCTGTTGAGATCGACGCAGTATTTGTCCAGCGCGCTCTCTTTCTTGTCGCCCTCGGTAGTGGGGCCTGCACCCATGGTCTCTTCTTCGCCTTCGGGCGCGCCTGTTACTGGGCGGGATTCGCCAAAGGCGGGATCCTTGGCGACGCCATGGGCGATAAAGTTCACCGCATCATAGCGGGTCATGTCCTGGTCCTGCAGGAAGTAGGCGGCGTCGCTTTCGCGTTCGGCAAAGATCGCAACCAAGACATTGGCGCCGGTCACTTCTGTGCGGCCAGAGCTTTGGACGTGGATGGCGGCGCGTTGAATAACCCGTTGGAAGGCGGCGGTGGGGACAGCCTCGGATCCATCGACATCCGTCACCAGATTGGCGAGATCTTCGTCGATGAATTCAACCAGAGATCCGCGTAGTTGGCCCAGGTCGACGCTACAGGCGCGCATGACGCGGGCGGCGTCGGGTTCTTCGATCAATGCCAACAGCAGATGTTCCAGGGTGGCAAATTCGTGGCGCCGCTCATTCGCCAGCGCGAGCGCGGCGTGAATGGCTTGTTCTAGTGTGCTCGAGAATGAAGGCACGGGCGTGCTCCTCTGTTCTTGGGGTGACCGGGGCGTTGACCTTCTGCCAATTCCCGCTGCATCAACCATGTCGTCATAGTATTAGAGTTTGGTTGATAGATCGGCAGCTTCAAGGACTTTCTTTCAAATTTTGGTCACATTTCTTTTGAAAGCCTCGAAAATGCTGCCCCTCTGTCACAGGCCCAGTGCTGAGCTTTTGGGCTAAAAATTGTCCTTCCGCTTGCGGATTTCTGCAAATACCTCTGCGTTTTCAGCGTGTTCCATGCCGATTGCGGATTTGACCTCCTCCAGATGCGCCCGCAGGAACGGATTTGTGTCCAGTTCTAATTGCAAACGTGACGGAACCGTGGCCTCGCCCTTGGCGCGTTTGGCGTCGATCTCTGCAGCGCGTAGTTGCAATGCGGCGTTGTCAGGTTCAATTGTCATGGCAAAGCGGGCGTTGGACTGGGTGTATTCATGGCCGGAATAGACCAAGATCTCGGGCGGCAGGGCCATCAGCCGGTTGAGGCTTTCCCACATCATATCAGGACTGCCTTCGAACAAACGACCACAGCCAAGCGCCATCAGACTGTCGGCGGTAAAGACGGCGGCGCTGTCTGGCAGGTAAAAAGCGATATGGCCAATGGTGTGGCCCGAGACGTCCAGAACCGAGATTTGCTCGCCGAAAAGATCAAATGTCGCACCATAGTCCAGCGCGTGATCCAGCTTTGGCAAGCGGGCAGCGTCGGCCTTGCCGCCGTAGACCTGCAGTCCATAGGTGCTGCGCAGCTCCTCTACCCCATCGATATGGTCATAGTGGTGATGGGTTAGCAGAATTGCGTCCAACCCCCAGCCGCGAGCTGCGAGCGCCGATTTCACCGCAGCGGCCTCGGGGGCATCGACCAAAGCGGTACGACCGCTCTTGGCATCATGCAGCAGATAGGCATAGTTGTCCGAGAGACAGGGCAGGGTAATGATTTCCAGGGGCATGGTCTTTCGCCGCTCCATTGTTACACTGCAGATAGATTGGCCCAAGCAGCAGGCACCCGCAATGCATCTTGATGTTCAGGACCTTAGGAACTTTTACTACCGCAGCACCCTGGGGCGGGCGGCGCAGGCCTCGGTGCGCAACCGGCTGTTGGAGTTCTGGCCAGAAGCCGCCGGTCAGACAGTGGCCGGCTTTGGCTTTGCCGCGCCACTTATGCGGCCTTATCTGGCCGAGGCCCGCCGGGTCATGGCGTTGATGCCGGGACCGCAGGGGGTGATGCAATGGCCAGCGGGCATGCCCAATGTTTCGGTGCTTTGTGAAGAGACCGATTGGCCCATCGAAACCGGTCGCGTGGATCGGCTGGTGGTGATGCATGGGCTGGAAACCTCGGAACGCCCCACCCATGGGCTGGAGGAATGTCGCCGGGTGCTGGGGCCGGGGGGGCGGGCCATCTTTGTGGTGCCGAACCGGGGCGGGTTCTGGGCGCGCAATGACAAGACCCCATTTGGCTACGGGCGCCCCTATACTTTGACCCAGTTGGAAAACCAACTGCGCCTGCACGAATTCACCATCGAGCGTCATGCCGCTGCCCTGTATCAGCTGCCAAGCCCCAGGCGGTTCTGGCTCAAATCGGGACCGCTGTTTGAACGGGTTGGGCAGCAATTGCCGGCGATGCTGGCAGCCGGGGTATTCATGGTCGAGGTGAGCAAGCAGACCCATCCGCAAAAGGGCCATATGACCCGGGTAAAGAAGGCCAATCCGATCCGGGTTTTGGAGGGCCTGTCAAACCCGATGCCAGAGCCAGCCTAACCCCCTCTGGCACCTTTGGGCCTTGTGCGCAGTTTTTGCGCATCTCCGCTCAAATGTGACGTTGCGACAGGCGCAAGATGATTCTGTTTTCAGTTTTTTGCCATCTGGGGCTTGAACTGATGGGGGCGATAGCAGGGGAGAACGGCCAAAATCTGACGCATTTCCCCTGTCAGAACCGGTAATTTTCTGTCGTCAGGTGCATAAAATTGGCCCTGTTTAGAGAGGCAAAGAGCCGCACTTTGGCTAAGGTGTTGAAAACAATCAAATCATGGTTTTCACCTCCGACATTATAGACAGTTGATAGGTTGCTAACGCTCTGTTACATCCACGCTGATTTTAACGTCCTGCCGCTCTGGTGGGGCTTGCTCACGCCCCCGGACGCCGTCTGCTCGCCAGACATGCCAACCGGGGCCAAAATGTCGGAAGGGTGGACGTGTCCGAACCAGCTTCGATTTCAGCAGGCATTGCTGCGCGCTATGCCACTGCGGTCTTTGAGATCGCCGAAGAAAGCAAGGCGCTCGATAGCCTTGAAACCAGCATCAATGATCTGGCAGCTGCCCTGGCTGACAGTGAGGATCTGCAAAACCTGATCAGCTCGCCGCTGATCTCACGGGATGAGCAGGGTGCCGCCATTACAGCAATTGCTGCCAAGATGGGCCTGGCGCCCGTTCTGGCCAATACACTGTCTCTGATGGCGCAAAAGCGCCGTCTGTTTGTGGTGCCTGCCCTGATTACCGCGCTGCGGAATCGCCTGGCAGAGGCCCGCGGTGAAGTGACAGCCGAGGTGATCTCGGCCAAGGCACTGACAAAGACCCAAAGCGAAAAGCTGGCCAAGACCCTGGCAGAGCGCGTGGGCAAGAAGATTACCATCAATGCAACCGTCGATGAAAGCATCATTGGCGGTCTCGTCGTTAAAGTGGGCTCGAAGATGATCGATAGCTCGATCCGCTCCAAGCTCAACTCCCTACAGAATGCAATGAAAGAGGTCGGATAAATGGGTATCCAAGCAGCAGAAATTTCTGCGATCCTAAAAGACCAGATCAATAATTTTGGTCAGGAAGCCGAGGTGGCTGAAATTGGTCGCGTGCTGAGCGTTGGCGATGGTATCGCCCGCGTTTATGGACTCGACAATGTTCAGGCTGGTGAAATGGTCGAATTCCCTGGTGGAATTATGGGCATGGCGCTGAACCTCGAAGCCGATAACGTCGGTATCGTTATCTTCGGCTCTGACCGCGACATTAAAGAAGGTGACACTGTAAAGCGCACCAACTCGATCGTGGACGTTCCCGTCGGTGAT
>NZ_JBDWPJ010000065.1:0-4836 GCF_039971195.1 Pseudophaeobacter sp. | reverse complement strand
CCAGCATCTCATCCGGCCAGTAGTCCGACCAATCCATCAGGGTCAGCTCGCCCGAAGAGGCAAAGGCCTGTGACACCAGGGCCGGGCTGGCCAAAGCGCCTACCCCTGCCATCGCGCCAGACTTCAAAAGGCTGCGGCGTCCAATACATGCATGTTTATTCATAACTATCTCCCGTTGTAGGCATTGACTGTCCGGTACAACGGCAGATCGCCGCTGGGTCACCGGAGGCTGAAGTGGCGTTTCAAAAACGCTCTTGCGGCACCACGAAGTGCCGATAATTCCAAGCCAAGCCTCGCCCAATGCGCTCAGGGGAGGCTGTCCTGTATGGCCAGTTCAATGGAGCCTGATCGCGCCTGCGCGGTCAGTTTTGAAATAGGTAGTCGGATGCGGCGTTCCGGCCGCGTGGCGATTGTCTTTTGCCAGATTGGTCTGTTTGCGAGGCTTGCCACCAGGGTTCCCGAGACCGCCTCGGTGACCCGCATCTGAACATGGGTCATGCCGCCTGCCTGATCTGTCCCGGTGATCAACTGCGGCATGGCAAATTTGATACGGGAATCGCGGCAGAGCAACTGCAAGGGGTTCTGCGTCACCGGCAGGCCAGCGGTCAGATCCTCTGCCACCCATTGCCCTGTTTTGCGCCCCTCGGCCCAGCAATGTCCTGCGGTTTCAGTCGGGCGCAGCAGATTGCCGGTGGCAAAATAAGAGGGGTCAGAGCATCGCCCCCATTGATCGACCAAAGGACCGCCTGTTGCCGGGGCCAGCTTCAGATGACCACACCGCACCAGAGCCGCCTCTGGGGTGAATTGCCCAGTCAGAACCACACCATCGCAGTCTATCTGCCGCAACTGACCCTCAGGGTCCGCCAGTGAAACGCCTTCGACCTGTCTGCTACCGTGAATTTCCAGCAGGCGGCTGTTGGGGATGAATTCAACCCCTTTGATCCTGGGGAACCACTGGCTGGGCCAACGGGCAATGGCCCCTGGCCCCGGTTCAACCATCGCCTGGGGGCGAATGCCCGCATGGAAG
Source organism: Pseudophaeobacter sp. (assembly GCF_039971195.1). Classification (GTDB taxonomy): domain Bacteria; phylum Pseudomonadota; class Alphaproteobacteria; order Rhodobacterales; family Rhodobacteraceae; genus Pseudophaeobacter. Next base: position 3,809 of record NZ_JBDWPJ010000065.1, on the reverse strand, counting down.
CAGCTCATCAAGGCTGAAAAGGCCACCAATTCACTGCCAATGATCACAGGTCTCCGAAAGGGGCGTTGCTGCTTCAGATAGACTAGGGACTGCAATGCCCCTGTGTTCATGACGCCCTGCTGCCGCGGCCCTGAAATCAGCCGGGCCGCTCGGGAGGTTTCCCGAACCCCAGTGGCACAGATCACCCGCCGCGCCTTGAGATGCTGCAGACCATCAGCCGACGTAACCCGCAACTCCGCTTCTGGCAGAATATCAACAACAGTGGTCGCGAGATGAATTTCGACGCCCGCGCGCCGCGCCCGCTCGGCGATCCGTGCAGCATAGGCCGGGCCGGTGAGCACCCGTGCAAATTCGCGCATGCCAAAGGGAGGGTGACCACAGTGGCGGGGAATACCGCCCGCCTGCAGTTCCCGCTCGATCACTACCACGCGCGCAAGACCTGCCGCTTTTAGCGCTGTGGCAGCGGCAAGCCCGGATGGTCCGGCACCAATGACCGCGACATCGATGGGCTCGCCTTTGTGCAATGCCGCGCTAGTCACGAAGGATCTCCTTCGCGATCGGCGGATCAATCATGCCCGTCGTCAATTCGCTCAGCCGAGCAGAGCAATAAAACCCCTGGCAGCGCCCCATGGTCGCACGGGTTTGCCGCTTTAGCCCAGCCAAAGAGCGTGCCCGAAGCGGTCCCTTCAAGGCAGCTTCGATCTCGCGCCGGGTAACCAATTCGCAGTGGCAAACAATTTCGCTATTACCAGCCTCTTTCCACCCCCTGGGCCCACAATCAGCCAGGACATTGGCCTGGGGCGTTTCGGGTCTTTGCAGCGGCGCATGGGTGCGGCCAAATGTAGAGTAAAGATCAAACACATGGGCTGCGATGCCCAACGAGGCGCTCAACCCAGTTGAGCGAATACCTCCTACGGTGATCCAGTTCATGTCGGCCCGAGTCTCGATCCGGTAGACTTTTTGCTCCGAAGCTGGGCGCAGACCGGCATAGGTCGCTGTGACCGGCATTTCAGCCAGGGCAGGCAATTTTTGCAGCGCTTCCGCGAGCAGGGCCTGAAGCGTATCAGCGTCACAAGAACTATCCTCGCGGCTCTCCTGATCTTCGGCGGTTGGGCCAACAACCAGATTGCCAAAAACGGTACGAAACAGCACAACACCCTTGGTCGTCGCGTTAGGCACCGGCAGGATGACCGAGGACACCAGCGCGCTTGCCGCCTTGTCAAAGACCACAAACTGTCCCTTGCGGGGCGTGATGTGAAACTGCGACTGCCCTAGAAGAGCCTGATCCACCAGATCGCCGTATAACCCGGCGCAATTGATAACAGCCCGGCTGCGCAGCACCCCGGCACTGGTTTCAAAACTCCAGACCTCGCCGTCAAACTCACCATTGGTGATGGCGCAGGACAGATAGCTCCGAGCGCCATTCTCCAGCGCCTGATGAAGATAGGCATAGGGCGCAGACCAGGGATCAATGATGCTTTCACCTTGGACGAACAGCGCCCCCAGCGCCGCCTGACTGAGGTTAGGCTCCTGTTTGCGCAGGGCTGCCCGATCAAGAAAGGTCACCTCTTGCACGCCATTGTCATGGGCCTGATTTTGGATCGCCTCCAACCCGGCCAGGTCTTTGGGAGACCAGGCAACCACCAAGGCGCCGCTTTTCTCCTGCACCAGGCCCAGTTCATCGCGGATGGATTCATATTCCCGGTAACCGGCCTGAACGCATTGCAATTCCAAAGAGCCGGGCGGGGCATCAAAGCCGGTATGAAGTATCGCGCTATTGGCCTTGCTGGCCCCATCAAGGATATCACTGGCCTTCTCAACAATCGCAACCTTGGCCCCCTCCAGGGTAAACCGACGCGCCATCGCGCAGCCCACTACACCGGCCCCAATGATGATGACATCAAAGAGATTCTTGGTGTATTTCTGCGGCGACAGCAGCGGTGTTTTAGGTTGAGTTCCGAGCAAGGCATAACCTATAGAAAGGGAATCAATGACTGAATTGGTAATCATTTTGGCCATTTCGGTCAATATTTACGGTGAATTATGAGTATCGAGCAACGTCAAACCAAACTTATCGAGATCGTGCGCCGCCAGGGAAAGGTCTCGGTGGAGGAGCTGGCAACCCAGCTGAATGCCTCACGCGAAACCATTCGGCGGGACCTTTCACGTCTCTCTGAAGCAGGAAAAATCCAGAAAGTTCATGGCGGTGCAAGCATGCCCCGGGTCATGGGAGAAGGTTCATTCAAACAACGCCTGTCAGAGAACGTAGATGCCAAGATGGAGATCGCCAAGGCCACAGCCAGATTGATCCAGCCTGGGGAGACCCTGTTTATCGATACCGGATCCACAACCTTGTTTTTTGTCGAGGCCATTGCTCATATTCAGGGGCTCACCATCGTCACCAACTCCACAGAGATTGCCCGCACCATCGCCACAGCTGACACTTCGAGCAGGGTCTATTTATTGGGGGGTGAATTTGGCTCAGACAACAGCCAGACCTTTGGCGCCATGGCTACAATGCAGGTCCGCTCATTTCGCGCCCATCATGCAATCCTGACCATTGGCGCCATGGATGCACGCAGCGGTGCGATGGATTTCAACATCGAAGAAGCGCAGGTTGCGCGGGCCATGATCGAGCAGTCAGAGACCGTTACGGTGCTGGCGGACAGTTCCAAAATGGGGGCCCTGGCCTCCTTTGAAGTCTGCCCGCTGACGCTGATTGACCGGCTGGTCACCGAGCGCCTCCCTCCTGCCGAAATCCTCGACGGGTTGCAGGCGCAGGGGGCCAGTGTGGTGCTGCCTCAATAGGGCAACACCGCGGTGTTCAGCCCAACCGGTGCAGGCTGGAGTTCACCAGGTTTTCCAACCGTTCCTGGCGGCCTGACCGTGGTTTGGGATCAATACCTTCGGCTTCAACCCGGGCTGAGATCTGTTCAAGACTGCTGGAGGTCAACATCGCTTGCGCGCTGGCCGCGTCCCAGCCTGCATAGCGGCTGTCCCGCGCCGCCTCTAGCGCGCCTGCTTCCATAAGAGCTGCGGCCTTTTTCAGGGCCAGTGCACAGATATCCATGCCCCCGACATGGGCTAGAATCAGATCTTCCGGGTCGAGGCTTTGACGGCGCAGCTTGGCGTCAAAATTGGTGCCGCCAGTGGTAAAGCCCCCCGCCTTGAGGATCTCATAATAGGCCAGAGAGACCTCGGGCAGGTTGTTGGGAAATTGGTCGGTATCCCAGCCGGATTGGTAGTCATTGCGGTTGATGTCAATCGATCCCAGAATGCCCAGACTGGAGGCCAGCGCCAATTCGTGTTCAAAACTATGGCCGGCCAGGATGGCATGGCCCTGCTCGATATTGACCTTGACCTCTTTTTCCAGACCAAAGCGTTGCAGGAACCCGTGGACCGTTGCCACGTCGTAGTCATATTGATGCTTGGTCGGTTCCTGTGGCTTTGGTTCGATCAAGATAGCGCCGTCAAACCCGATCTTGTGCTTGTATTCCACCACCATCGACAGGAACCGCCCGGCCTGTTCAGCCTCGCGGCTCAGATCGGTGTTGAGCAGGGTTTCATAGCCTTCGCGCCCGCCCCAGAGCACATAGTTGGCCCCGCCCAGCTTATGGGTAGCATCCATGCAGGATTTCACCGTCGCCGCCGCATAGGCAAAGACATCAGGATCCGGGTTGGTGGCCGCCCCCGCCATGTAGCGGCGATGTGAAAACAGATTGGCCGTGCCCCAAAGCAGCTTGGTCTGGCTGGACTCCATTTTCTCGCCAAAGAGATCGGTGATTTCTTCCAGATTGCGACGGCTCTCG
>NZ_JBDWPJ010000064.1:0-13769 GCF_039971195.1 Pseudophaeobacter sp. | reverse complement strand
CTGGATGGGTCTGTCGCGTCGCCTCAGCATTGATGTGCTGCCGCCGCTGCTGAATTTCCGCTACGGCGAAAACACCGGCATCAATTTTGGCCTGTTTGGCGGTGGGACAGATGCCGCCCGCTGGGCGCTGATCGGCCTGTCGCTGGCGATCTGTCTGGTGCTGGTGCTTTGGATTGGGCGTGGCCAGGATAAGGGCGCAGTGATGCAGGTCTCGGCGGGGCTTGTCATTGGCGGGGCGCTGGGCAATGTCGCGGATCGCCTGCTCTATGGCTATGTGCTCGACTTTCTCAATATGTCCTGCTGTGGCCTGAAAAATCCCTATGTCTTCAATCTGGCGGATGTGTTTATTTTTGCCGGTGCGGCAGGATTGATCCTGTTTGAAGGCCGAATGAAAAAGCCTGCGTGACCTCCTTCGGGAAATAGGCTAAAACCGCGTTGAAACTGTCGGGAGTATTGGGGAAATGCGAATTCCTCTGGTGATTGTTGGTTTGATTGGGGCGTTGGCTGTTTCTGGCTGTGCGCAAAAAACCCTGCGGGATATTCGCAGCACCGGTACCGGCCCGGATGAATTTCTGATCCTGCCGCCCAAACCCCTGGCCGCACCGACAGACTATGCTGCCTTGCCGACGCCAACGCCGGGTGGGGCGAACCGAACGGATGCCAACCCGCAGGGCGAAGCTGTTGCCGCATTGGGTGGCAACCCGGATGCATTGGTGCCCAGCGCGGGTATCCCCTCGGGTGATGCTGGCCTTGTGACCGCGTCCAGCCGCTACGGGGTATCGCCAGATGTGCGCCAGGCCCTGGCTGCAGAAGATGCGGCTTTCCTCAAGCGCCGCCGCCGTGGTGGCCGGATCAAAATCGTTCCGGTGGATCGCTACGAGCAGATCTATTCCAAACAGACGCTTGATCCCTTTGCCGCCAATGAGGCCTTCCGGCGTGCCGGGGTCGCAACGCCTTCGGCGCCGCCTGCAAGCGGAGAGTAGCAGCCGTTTACTGTAGGCGCGTTTTGTCTGGCGCGCTGCTGCGCCGGTTTGCTGCGGATTTGTCTTGAGGCATTGTGGCCGGTTTTGATGGGCCGACAAAGCGCTCCCAATTTTCACGTTTGCGACAGTCATGCTTGCGCCTGCGCCACAGGGGGGTAGGTTGAACCCAAGAGACTTGGCGGTTCCTCTCTCCCACGAAAGGACAGCGCCCGCCAATACGCGCCATGCCCGCCTGGGCAAAGGCGACGACAAAAAGGAGAATGCCGAATGTTCCCAAGGATTGCCTTGGCAGCCACCGTGCTGAGCATCAGCCTGACCGCGCCCTTGGCCAAAGCGCAGGAAAGTGCCATAACGCCAGAGGAGCTGATCACCAGTTTTTCCCTGGATAACGGCATGGAGGTTGTCGTCGTCGAGGATCACCGGGTGCCTGTGGTGCAGCATATGGTCTGGTACCGGGCGGGCTCTGCGGATGAGCCCATTGGCCAATCCGGGGTGGCGCATTTTCTGGAGCATTTGCTGTTCAAGGGCACCGAAACCCTGGCGCCGGGCGAGCTTTCTGCCACCGTGGCCGCCAATGGCGGGCGGGACAATGCCTTTACCAGCTACGATTACACCGCCTATTACCAGCGGGTCGCCTCGGACCGGCTGGAGTTGATGATGCGGATGGAGAGCGACCGTATGGTCAATCTGCGCCTCTCTGAACAGGATATCGTCACCGAACGCGAAGTCATTCTGGAAGAGCGCAACCAGCGCACCGACAACAACCCACGCGCTCTGTTTGGCGAACAGCTGAACGCCGCGCAATATCTGAACCATCGCTATGGTCAGCCGGTCATTGGCTGGCGTCACGAGATGGAAGAGCTGGACATGGCGGATGCGCTCTCCTTCTATGGCACCTATTATGCGCCCAACAATGCCATTCTGGTGGTTTCTGGCGATGTGGATCCCGCAGAGGTCAAATCCCTGGCCGAGACCTATTATGGCGTGATCCCTGCCAATCCGGATCTGCCGCAGACCCGAGACCGCAGCAAGGAGCCGCCACAAAACGCTGAACGCCGGGTGATCTATCGTGACCCTCGCGTCGCCCAGCCCTATGTGCAGCGCGCCTATCTGGCGCAGGAACGCGACGCCGGAGCGCAGGAAACCGCCGCAGCGCTGTTTCTGCTGAGCGAGCTTTTGGGTGGCGGTACCACCTCTTACCTCGCTAATGCCTTGCAGTTCGACCAGCAGGTGGCGGTCTATACCGGTGCGTTTTATTCCGGCGTTTCACTGGATGCGACCAGTTTTGATTTTCTGGTGGTCCCTGCCGAAGGTGTGAGCATGGAAGAGGCCGAAGCGGCCCTGGATGCCAGCGTGGCAAAATTCATGGAAGAGGGGGTCGATGATGAGCAGCTGGATCGGATCAAGCTGCAATTGCGGGCCTCTGAAATCTATGCCCGTGACAATGTTGACGGTATTGCCAATCGCTATGGCCGGGCGCTGACCTCTGGGTTGACGGTGCAGGACGTGCAGGACTGGCCGCAGATTTTACAGTCGATCACCTCGGATGAGATCATCGCCGCCGCGCAGGACCTGCTGCGCCCCGAGGCCTCGGTGACCGGTTGGATGATGCGGCAGGAGGAGGCAGAATGATGCGTCTCAAATGGATTGCGGCGACCCTGTTCGCCTGTGTGACAGCGATGGCCCTGCCAGCCCAGGCGGAGATCAAGATCAACGAGGTGACTTCGCCGGGCGGCATCACCGCCTGGCTGGTCGAAGATCACTCGATTCCCTTTACCGCACTGGAACTGCGGTTTCGCGGTGGTACCTCGCTGGACGCGCCGGGCAAACGCGGCGCCATCTATCTGATGGCCGGGCTGCTCGAAGAGGGTTCGGGCGCGATGCGGGCGCAGGAATACACCCGCGCCTTGGAACAGCTGGCAGCGAGCTTCAGCTATGATGCGGATCGCGACAGCCTGTCGATTTCGGCGCGCTTCCTAAGTGAAAACCGGGAGGCGGCGGTCGCCTTGCTGCGCCAGACCCTGCAGGAACCCCGCTTTGATCAGGATGCTCTGGACCGGGTGCGGGCACAGGTGCTGGGGGGGCTGCGCTCGGATCTGAAAGACCCCAACAAGATCGCCGCCCAGGCCTTTGCCGGGATGGCCTATGGCGATCATCCCTATGGCAGCTCTGGCAAGGGCACGATTGCCACGGTTTCAGAGCTCACCCGCCAGGATATCTTTGCGGCGCATGAAGCGGTTTTTGCTCGGGACAGACTTTTTGTCAGCGCGGTGGGGGACATTACCCCAGCTGAACTGGGCGGGTTGCTCGATAGTCTACTGGGAGATCTCGCCGCAGAGGGCGCGCCTTTGGCTGGTCCGGCCGAGGTCGCTATTTCGGGCGGGGTGAGCATCGTTGATTATGATACGCCGCAATCGGTGGCCCTGTTTGGCCATATCGGGATCGAACGCGATGACCCCCGGTTTTTTGCCGCCTATATCATGAACCAGATCCTTGGTGGTGGTTCCTTTGACAGCCGCCTGATGGAGGAGGTGCGGGAGAAACGTGGCCTCACCTATGGGGTCTATTCCTACCTGGTGCCACAGGATCTGGCCGCGATCTATATGGGGCAACTGGGCTCGGCCAATGGCAAAATGGCAGAGGCCGTTTCGGTGATCCAGGGAGAGTGGCAGCGGCTCGCCAGCGAAGGCGTCAGCGATAAGGAGCTGACGGATGCCAAGACCTATCTGACCGGCGCCTATCCCTTGCGCTTTGACGGCAATGGCCGGATTGCATCAATCCTGGTGGGGATGCAGATGGATGAGCTGCCGATGGACTATGTGCAGACCCGCAATGACAAGATCAACGCAGTCACCTTGGAAGAGATCAACCAGGTCGCCAGCGAGGTGCTGCTGCCCGAAGAGTTGCATTTTGTCGTGGTGGGCCGCCCCGAAGGGTTGAGCGCCAGCCAGTGATCAAAGCCGGGACCGCCAGATGTTCCAGAACATGAGGGCAGCCTCCGCCCGAAGTGGCGAACGGGGCTGCCCGACCTATCGGTCGGGCTTTGCCAGATTTGTTAGGCTTTCTTCCCCGCAGCAGCGGCGCGCAGCATATGGCCCATCATCTCGCCAGTGCTGCCAGAACCACGCTGATAGAGCGCGCCATCCACCGCCAGCACCGTGCCACTGATATAGCTGGCCATATCCGAGGAGAGGAACAGGCAGGCATTGGCGACATCGTCACAGTCGCCAAGCCGTCCAAGCGGGATGCTGCGGGTCAGCCCTTTTAGCACCTCGGGGCTGGGGGCCAGACGTTTGGCGCCCTCGGTTCCGTCGATGAACCCGGGTACAACCGAATTGATGCGGATGCCCTCTAGGCCCCATTCCATGGCCAGAGTTCGGGTGATCTGATCAACCCCGGCCTTGGCGGCGCAGACATGAGCCTGGCCCTCGTAGGGGAGATAGGACTGCGGCGCCGAGATGCTGATGATGCTGGCGCCGGGGCGACGCAGATAGGGATAGGCGGCCTTCATCACATGGATGGTGCCCATCAGATCGATATCGATCACTGTTTTGAAGGCGTTGACCGACATATCCGCCGCCAGCGCCGGGAAATTTCCCGCCGCGCCAGAGATCAGCACATCCAGATCGCCAAAGCCCGCGTGGATCTTGCCAAAGCCTGCCGTTACCGCCTCCGGATCGCGCACGTCAAAGGCCAGGCCAAGGGTTTCTGCCGCGCCAAGTTTTTGCAGCGCCGCCACGGTATCATCCACCTTGTCTTGCGACCGGGAGGCCACAGCGATCCGCGCACCTTCGGCGGCAAAGCGTTCGGCAATACCGCGGTTGATGCCGCTGGTGCCGCCGATGACGGCCACCGTTTTGTCTTTGAAATCAAATGCGGTGGCCATCCTCTATCCTTTCCAGAAACTGGGCTATTCGCCGTAGGGCACCCAGATGTTTTTCACCTCGGTGGATTCTAACAGGAACTTGCTGCTGTGATCGACGCTCCAGTCAAGCGACGTTGCGTGAGCCACCCAGGTCCGTTTGAGGTTGAGCGCCGAGGCCTCCTCGATGGTCTTGGCCAGATCGACAGAAGCAAAGCTCCAGATGGCATCCACATTCATATGGGACGCCAGGGGCTGGGCCAGCTCTGTGCTGTCTCCGGTGAGGATATTGACCACGCCGGCCGGCACATCTGAGGTCTCCAGCACCTGATAAAAATCAGTCGCGGCCAGCGGGAAGGCAGAGGAGGCCGCGAGCACAACCCGGTTGCCCATGGCTATGGCCGGCGCCATCACCGAAACCAGCCCCAAGAGCGGCGCTTCATCGGCACAGAGCGCGCCAATCACTCCAACGGGTTCCTTCATCGCCAGGGCCACTGCCCGTATCGGGACGCCATGCGCCTGGCCATCGTATTTGTCAGCCCAGGCCGCCGCCGTGAACAAGCGCTGAATGGCGGCTTCGACTTCTTTTGCGCCGCCTTTCTTGCCGGTCATCGCATCGATGCGATGGGCAAACTCATCTGCGCGGGCTGAGAGGTTTTCGCCAATGTAATACAGGATCTGCGCCCGCAGATGGCCGGTGGTTTTCGACCAGGCCTTGGCACCGGCGGCAGCCTCAACCGCGTTGCGGATATCCTTGCGGCTGCCAAGGCCGACATGGCCCAACAACGCGCCGTGATTGCTGTAGATCGCCTTGGAATAGCCACTGTCGGGGCGCGCCTGTTTGCCGCCAATATACATCTTGGCGGTGCGGTCCACCGGATCTGCCGGATGGCTCGTGGCTTTGCCCGCAAAGGCTTTCACCGGGGCCAGCGCCTTGGCTTTGCCCTTGGGGCGGGTATAGGCGCTGAGACCTTCCCAGCCGCCTTCGCGGCCAAAACCGCTTTCGCGCACCCCGCCAAATCCAGCAGCTGCGTCAAACATATTGGTGCCATTGATCCAGACCACGCCGGCCACCAGTTTGGGGGCCAGATCCAGCGCCAGATTGATGTTCTCACTCCAGATCGTGGCGGCCAGACCATAGCGGCTGTTATTGGCCAGCTCCACCGCCTCGGCCGGGGTGCGGAAGGTGCAGGAGACCAGCACCGGGCCAAAGATTTCCTCCTGCATCAGCGGATCCGAAGGCGCGAGCCCTTGGATCAGCGTCGGCAGGTAGAAACAGCCCGTATCTGGCAGGGTGATATCCGGCTGATAGGTCTCTCCGGCCTGATTGGCCTCGACCAGTTTGGTGATGGTCTCCAGCTGCACCGGATCGACCACGGCGCCGATGTCGATGGATTTGTCCAGCGGGCTGCCCAGGCGCAGCTTATCCATGCGGGCCTTGAGTTTGGTGTAGAACTGCTCTGCCACACCTTCCTGCACCAAAAGCCGCGAGCCCGCACAGCAGACCTGACCCTGGTTGAACCAGATTGCATCTACCAAGCCTTCGACGGCGGAATCCAGATCGGCGTCGTCAAAGACGATATAGGGCGATTTCCCTCCCAACTCGAGCGTCAGTGCCTTGCCACTGCCGGCAGTGGCCGTGCGGATGCGCCGCCCCACCGAAGTGGAGCCGGTAAAGGCGATCTTGTCCACATCAGAGGCCACGATCATCTCGCCCACCTCCCCGTCGCCGGTGACGATATTGACCACGCCCTTTGGCAGGCCCGCCTGTTGGCAGATATCCGCAAACAAAAGCGCGGTGAGCGAGGTATATTCCGCCGGTTTCAACACCACGGTATTGCCCATGGCCAGGGCCGGCGCGATTTTCCAGGCCAGCATCAACAGGGGAAAGTTCCAGGGAATGATCTGGCCGCAAACACCAAGCGCCTGGGCGTCGGGCAGTTCGCTCTCCATCAGCTGGGCCATGCCAGCGTGATAGTAGAAATGGCGCTGCGCCAGCGGAATGTCGATATCGCGGCTTTCGCGGATCGGTTTGCCGTTGTCCATGCTTTCCAGCACAGCAAACAGCCGGGAATGTTTCTGCAACAGCCGGGCAATGGCATAGAGGAAGCGTGCACGGCCCGGCCCGCCGAGCTTTTCCCATTTTGGCTGTGCTGCGCGGGCGGCCTTAACTGCGGCATCCACATCGCCCTGGCTGGCCTGACTCAGGGTGGCCAGTACCTCGCCACTGGCGGGGTTGCGGCTGTCAAACCCATCTTGCGGCGCGGTGAAGGCACCATCGATAAAGTGACCAAAGCGATCGCCCTGGTCAACCAGCCAGGCCAGAGCCTCGGCTGCGTTTTCGGGGGCAGGGCCATAATCCATGGAGTCGAATTTCTCTTTGAGTGTCATGTCTGATTCCTGCCTCAGGCCGATGGGTGGCGGTAGCTGGCGGAGTAGGCGCCGGTGACGTGGTGCTCCAACTGGCGTTCGATGTCATTGAGCAGCGAAGAGGCCCCAAAGCGGAACAGATCCGGCTGCAACCAGCGATCTCCCAGCTCTTCCTTGATCAGCGACAGATAGACCAGTGAATCCTTGGCCTTGGAGATGCCGCCAGCCGGCTTGTAGCCAACCCGGAAACCGGTGCGATCGTAATAATCGCGGATGGCGCGGATCATCACCAGGCTCACCGGCAGGGTGGCGTTGACGCTCTCTTTGCCGGTGGAGGTCTTGATGAAATCCGCCCCCGCCATCATGCAGATCAGCGAAGCGCGGGCGACATTGCGCAAAGACCCCAGCTCTCCGGTGGCGAGGATGGCCTTCACATGGGCTTCCCCGCAGGCGGCGCGAAAGGCTTTCATCTCATCATAAAGCGCCTGCCAATTACCCGAGAGTACATGGCGGCGCGAAATCACGATGTCGATTTCCTTGGCGCCTGCCTTGACGCTTTCCTCGATCTCGGCAACCCGCAGATGGAAGGGTGACAGACCAGCCGGAAACCCGGTGGAAACCGCAGCCACGGGAATGCCAGTGCCCTCCAGCGCGGTGACGGCGGCGGGGATCATTTCGTGGTAGACGCAGATCGCGCCGGTGGTGATCGGCGGCATCTCCAGCGTCTGCAGGATATCGCCGCGGATCGGCTGACGCGCCTTGGCACAAAGGCGGCGTACCCGCTCTTCGGTATCATCGCCGGAGAGGGTGGTCAGATCGATACAGGTCACCGCCTTGAGCAGCCAGGCGGCCTGATGGTCCTTTTTGACACTGCGCCTTGCGGGCAGGGTGGCGCAACGGCGTTCAATTGCCGAGGTATTGGCCTGCACGCCCGCGACCCAATCCAGGTCAAGTGCCATGCCAGGGTTGCGCGGCTCCTGCGCCAGCGCCAGGGGCGTTGTATGTTGCAAAGTTTGGCTGTCCATTCCGGAGATCCTCAACAGAGTTCTGCGCGAAAGTCGCACGGGTGCGGCATATTGGCAAGCAAACCGAGCCCGCCGGTGCTGTATTTTTGACCTTTTGGAAAAATTACCCATCTTTTTTGCGAATAAGTCGCAATAGCATTGACTAAGTTGAGAATCATTCTCATATTCACCACAACAACTGACTTAAAGGAGGCCAAGGCCCGTGCGTATTGGACGATTTGCCCTTATGGGATTGATCATGCTGCTTGCCCTGCCAATGACAGCGGCGCAGGCGCTTGCCGAGGCACCGCTCAAATTGGTAGCAACTACAGGTATGATTGCAGATGCCGCCCGTCAGGTTGGGGGCGCTGAGGTTGAGGTCAAGGCGCTGATGGGGCCGGGCGTTGACCCGCATGCCTATCGCCAGACCCGCTCTGACATTGTGGCGATGACCCGTGCCGATCTGGTGCTCTGGCATGGGTTGTATCTTGAGGCCCAGATGGAAGATTTCTTCCATGATCTGGAGCGAAAACGCACAGTGGTGGCGGTGGCCGAGGGGCTGCCAAAGGATCTGCTGCGTGGCCATGACGACTATGCGGACAAATTTGACCCGCATGTCTGGATGACGCCCGCTCTGTGGAAATTGGTTGTTGGTGAAGTGCAAAAGGCGCTGACCCAGGCCCGCCCCGCAGCGGCGGAGGTCTTTGCTGCCAATGCCAAGGCACATCTGGCAGATCTGGACCGGCTGATTGCTTATGGTGGCGATGTTCTGTCGAAGGTTCCCGAAAACAACCGGGTCTTGCTGACAGCCCATGATGCCTTTGGCTACTTTGGCCGCGACTATGGGTTTGAAGTTCTGGGGGTTCAGGGCATCTCCACCCAGTCAGAGGCTGGCCTGAACCGCATTGGGGAGCTGGTCAATCTGCTGGTTTCCCGTGATATCAAAGCCGTCTTTGTCGAAAGCTCTGTCTCGGATCGTTCGGTCCGGGCGCTGATCGAAGGCGCGGCGGCCCAGGGGCATGTGGTCTCAATCGGCGGCGAGCTGTTCTCGGATGCAATGGGGGCCGATGGCACCTATGAGGGCACCTATCTGGGTATGCTGGACCATAATATGACCACCATCGCCAATGCCCTGGGCGCGGAAGCGCCAGCCAGAGGCATGGATGGCAAACTGTCGGCGGGGCTCTGAGCCATGTCTGTCGAGATTGTCAGCGCCCAGGGGGAAACACCCCCCACGGCGGCGCAGGATGCTAAGATTGCCCAAAGCCCACTCGCCATCCGTGGCCTGACGGTGAGCTATGGTGAAAAACCTGCGGTGTTTTCCGTTGATATGACGGTGGAGCCGGGCCAGATGACCGCCATCATCGGGCCCAATGGGGCGGGCAAATCCACCCTGCTCAAGGCGGCACTTGCTATTGTCGCACCGGTATCGGGACGGGTGACAATCTTTGGGCGACCGTTGGAAGAGCAACGCGCCCGTATCGCCTATGTGCCGCAGCGCGCCAGTGTGGATTGGGATTTTCCAACCCGGGTGATTGATGTGGTGCTGATGGGGCTCTACCGCGAGTTGGGCCTGTTGGGCCGGATCAAAGGCAACCACCGGGCCAAGGCGCTGGACTGTCTTGAACGCGTTGGCATGGCAGATTTTGCCTCTCGCCAGATTGGCCAGCTCTCTGGTGGCCAGCAGCAGCGGGTGTTTCTGGCCCGGGCCCTGGCCCAGGGGGCGGATCTTTATCTGCTGGACGAACCCTTTGCCGGGGTCGATGCGGCAACGGAAAAGGCGATTATCTCGGTGCTGAAATCCCTGCGCGAAGCGGGTAAGACGGTGGTGGTGGTGCATCACGACCTGGCGACAGTGGTGGAATATTTTGACAATGTCTTTTTGATCAACACCCGCCGGGTTGCCGAGGGGCCGGTGGCCCGCGCCTTTACCGAAGAGACCCTGCAGGCGGCCTATGGCGGGCGGTTGGCGACCACCCAGGTTAATCAACTGGCCAAGGCTTGAGGAGGCGGATCACATGCTTTTGGACGCGCTGACCCTGCAACTTGGGTACAATGCCACGTTGGTCGCCGTCGGCGCGGCCCTTTTGGGCACGGCTGCGGGCATCACTGGCACCTTTCTGTTTCTACGCAAACGGGCGCTGGTATCTGATGCGGTGAGCCATGCCACCTTGCCCGGTGTCTGCATTGCCTTTTTGCTGATGGCCTTTGCTGGTGGCGATGGCCGCAATCTGGCAGGGCTTTTGCTGGGCTCAGCCGTGACCGCTGGCATTGGCCTGTGGTGTATGAACTGGCTGACCCGCAACACTCGTCTGGCCGAAGATGCCGCCATTGGCGCGGTGCTTTCTGTGTTCTTTGGTTTTGGTATCGTTCTGCTTACGGTTATCCAGACCCTTGGTGTGGGACGCCAGGCCGGGCTCGAAGGTTTCCTGCTCGGCTCTACCGCCGGCATGCTCTACAGTGATGCGCTGGTGATCGCGGCGGGGGGAGCCTTGGCGCTTTTGGTGGTGTTGCTCACCCGCCGTCCGATGACTTTGGTGGCTTTTGATCCCGAGTATGCTGCGGCGCGTGGCCTGCCGGTGAGCCGAATTGACATGTTGATGATGGGGCTGGTCATGGCGGTGACCGTGGTGGGGCTGAAGATCGTCGGCCTGATCCTGATCGTGGCCCTGCTGATCATCCCAGCGGTCACCGCGCGGTTCTGGTCTGAGCGCTCCGATCAGGTGGTGCTTCTGGCCGGGCTGTTTGGCGGGGCTGCGGCCTATATCGGTGCGGCGCTCTCGGCCTCGGCACCGAACCTGCCAACCGGGCCGATCATTGTTCTGGTCAGCTTTGCGCTATTTGCCCTGTCTCTGCTTTTGGCGCCAAACCGCGGTGTCCTGGCCGCAGTGCTGCGGCATCAGCGGTTTCAGCGCCGGGTGCATCTGCGCCAGGGTTTGTTGGCGCTGGCCCAGGGACAGGCGATCTACGAGAGCCTCACTTTGCGCCTGCTGCGCCGCGCCGGATTGATGCGCGCCGATGGGGTCGCCACAGCCAAGGGCAAGGCCCGCGCTGCCAAGGCCCTGCGCGATGAACGACGCTGGGATGTGGTGCGCAGCGACATGACGCACGAGGCCGCAGCGGCGCTTTATGATGGGTTGCGCGACATCGAGACTGTGCTGACACAGGACCAAATCCAGGACATTGACCGCCAGATTGGTGGCCCAAGCGAGGTACCGGCATGAGCGGTGAAGAGTTTGTCCCCCTGTCGCTGACCCCGATGTTGATCGGGATCTTTGCTGCTGTGGCCTGCGCCCTGCCGGGGAATTTTCTTTTGCTGCGACGCCAGGCGCTGATTGGCGATGCCATCAGCCATGTGGTGCTGCCGGGTATTGTGGTGGCCTTTTTGCTGACCGGCATGATTGCCGCCTGGCCAATGATGCTGGGCGCTGCGGTGGCGGCGATTGTCGCCGTGGTGCTGATTGAGGCGATCCGCCGGTTGGGCCGGATCGAACCAGGAGCGGCCATGGGGGTGGTGTTTACCACCATGTTTGCAGGTGGTGTGCTGCTCTTGGAGCAGACCGATACCTCGGCAGTGCATCTGGATGTGGAACATGCACTCTATGGCAATCTCGAAAGCCTGATCTGGCTGGATGCCACCGGTTGGGCTTCGCTCTTGGATCCGCAGGCGCTGCGCCATCTTCCGGCAGAGCTGCCGCGCATGGCGCTGACCCTGCTGGGGGTGAGCCTGTTTACGGCGCTGTTCTGGCGGGCGCTCAAGATCTCCACCTTTGATGAGGGTTTTGCCCGCACCATGGGGATCCGCACCAACCTTTTGGGACTCGGTCTGGTGATTACAGCGGCGGTGGCCGCAGTGGCGGCCTTTGATGCGGTGGGGTCGATCATTGTCATTGCCATGTTCATCTGCCCGCCGGCGGCGGCGCGGATGATGACAAACCGGTTGGAGGGGCAGATTACCTGGAGCATTGTCTTTGCGGTGCTTTCGGCGGTGCTGGGTTACATCATGGCCGGCTATGGGCCGTTGTGGTTGGGCGGCGTTGATGCAGTCAGTGCGGCGGGCATGATCGCCACGGTCTCTGGTGTGATCCTCGCCGTGGCGGCGCGGTTTGGCCCCTGCCGCAGCCGCAGTGGAGCGCCAGTAGGCGCCTGAAGCATCTATTGGGCAGGGCCTAGCATTTGGTGGGCGTATCGGCTCCCGATTTTGTTCTCCTCTTGTTCGAAATTTACGCCGGAGGCAGTGGTAGAATCGGGTGAAGCTGCTAAATTTAGCGGTATGAGCACCCAAGACCCCCATATCAGCGACACCCATCGCCCGACCATTCGCCAATTGGACGACAGCGCCATCAACCGGATTGCCGCCGGAGAGGTGGTGGAGCGCCCGGCCTCGGCGGTGAAAGAACTGGTGGAGAACGCCATTGATGCCGGGGCGCAACGGATCACCATTGAGATCGCCGATGGTGGCAAGACCCTGATCCGGGTGACCGACGATGGCTGCGGCATGACCTCGCGGGATCTGCCGCTGGCGCTGTCGCGCCATGCCACCTCCAAGATCGATGGCAGTGATTTGCTCAACATCCATACTTTTGGCTTTCGTGGCGAGGCCTTGCCCAGTCTTGGCGCCGTTGGTCGGTTGACCATCACCAGCCGGGCAGAGGGGCATGACGCCTGCCAGATCCGGGTTGCGGGAGGCAAGATGGAGCCGGTGCGCCCTGCGGCCCTGCGGGCGGGGACCATCGTGGAGCTGAGCGATTTGTTTTATGCTACCCCGGCACGGCTGAAATTTATGCGCACGGATCGCGCCGAATCCCAGGCGATCAGCGATGTGGTGAAACGCCTGGCCATGGCCGAGCCTTCGGTGGGGTTCACCCTGCGCGACGTTTCGGGCGGCGGCGAGGGGCGTGTGACCTTTCGAGCTGATCCGCTGACCGGTGATTTATTTGATGCGCTGCACGGGCGATTGGCCTCCGTTCTGGGGCGTGAATTCGCCGAAAATGCGCTGCGGATTGATGCCACGCGCGAGGGGATTCGCCTGTTTGGCTATGCGGCCTTGCCGACCTATTCGCGCGGTGCTGCGGTGGCACAGTTCCTGTTTGTGAACTCGCGGCCCGTGAAGGACAAGATGCTGACGGGGGCGCTGCGGGGGGCTTACTTTGATTTCCTCAGCCGGGATCGCCATCCGGCGGCGGCGCTGTTTATTGATTGTGACCCGACTCTGGTGGATGTGAACGTGCATCCGGCAAAATCCGAAGTTCGCTTTCGCGATCCCGGCTTGGCGCGGGGTTTGATCGTTTCGGCGCTGCGTCATGCCCTGGCCGAGGCCGGGCATAGGGCGTCGACCACGGTGGCGGGCGCGACCCTGGGGGCAATGCGCCCCGAAGCTCCAACCGCCAGTGGTGCGGCTCGGGTCTATCAGATGGAGCGTCCCTCCTATGGCGCACGGCAACTTTCCTACGCGGCGCAATCCCCTGGTCAGCCGCAAACCACAGCCTATCCTGCGCCGCCATCGATGCCGGGTTTTGCGGAGCTTCAGGGCGAATACAGCGGCCGCGT
>NZ_JBDWPJ010000063.1:0-23686 GCF_039971195.1 Pseudophaeobacter sp. | reverse complement strand
CGGCAGGTCGCGGAGATCCAAATCCGCATCGCCGTGCTAAACCGTTACACAGTTCTTGGCATACCCGTCACAGGGCCCCTAGGATAAATCCGTCCGGGGAAAGGGGAAGAACGCTCAGACCCCGATTTGTGCAACAAAGCCACTCCGAGTGGTGAAAAGAAACTCATACTTTTATTCAGCGTATGTGCCGAGCAGCCCCAATTGGGTGGGAGCTTAAAAAAATTGGCCAAGGGTTGGTAGAGCTGCTACCCTCGTTTGCCCCCCCCGGCTAAAGATTTACCGGGGTGGCTCAGAGTGCTTTTCGCTCCTCTGAGCCATTCATCAGCAGGATCGGTAGGTTGTTCCAGATGGCGCAGTGAGGACGGACTACGTTGAAGTCTCTACTCCACTTCTCCATTTTTGACTGGGCACTGTAAAGGCTAGTGAACCAGTGCGCGTTCAGGTATTCTGCATGAAACTTGCCGTTAAAATTCTCGCTGAAGGTGTTGTCTGTTGGTTCTCCTGGACGGGAAACGTCTAGCACCACGCCGCGCTGATACGCCCAATCTTCCTCTTCCTCTGCAGATAGGCGACTGTCCGATTTTCTGGGCCACTTCAGCCGCCCGCTCCAGGACTTAACGCACATGATGTTTTCTCTTTACGATCCTGTTGGTCGCCTTGAACCCCGTCTACTTTTTCCAAG
Source organism: Pseudophaeobacter sp. (assembly GCF_039971195.1). GTDB lineage: Bacteria > Pseudomonadota > Alphaproteobacteria > Rhodobacterales > Rhodobacteraceae > Pseudophaeobacter. The sequence continues at coordinate 23,004 of NZ_JBDWPJ010000063.1, read as the reverse complement.
CTTGGTATAGGTCAAGACCTGTTTGGTCGCCTGCATTTGGGAAGGTCACACGAAAGCCCGCAATTGGCTCTGTTGGCCAGACGTGCGGATGTGATTTTCGCAGAAAACTTCCAGTGGGATATCTGTCCTGTCTCCATGAAAAAAGTGGGGCGTATTCTTCGCTGGGGGTCAGCTAGACATATTGTAAGGCCGCAACGCTTACACTGACCTGATGAGCCAGGAGTTTGGAAGCCCAGACGTTCCAAGGTGTTGTAGTCTTGGTATGCCAACGGATAGGGCGAGAAGGTCTGCGTTCAAAAAAAGGGCGCGGTCGCCTGAACAGTTGAAGGCGATGTTGGCCGTGGTTCACCCCTTGAGCCGGGCTGGGCTGCGTAGCTGCTGCCGATCGGAAGTGTTTTTGCCTTTCTTCCTATGGACCATTCTGGAGACTGCTCCGGTCAAGGCCAGCAGAAGCGGTACTGATGACAGAGGGGAACACTGACCCTACGCGGTCGCGTGGTGCAGGGGGGAACCCGCAGAAAATCACGGTTGGGACATAGGTTCAGTCGGAAGTGTGTGGATCGCCACCGCGCTGTTACGCCTGGCTTGACCTTTTGGGAACGTCAGGCGGTTGGACCTTGGCCGTCGGCGGCTCAGTTTTGCCCAGCAAGACGGCCAAGAAGGTGACTTCAGCTGGAACTCAGGTCGGGTCGGGCATTGAATTGCCGTTCGGGAGGACCTGTCTGATCCGACGACCCGGGAGGTTGGAGCATTGGAGCACAGCGCTGATCACAGTGCTGAAGATCCATAGTGACCTGGCCTTGGATGATTTGTGTCATGGTAAGGCAGCACAGGACGCGGATTTGCAGTGCGCCGAAGGGGTTTGTAAAAAAGGATTTCAACGAGGTTTCTAAACCTGCCTTGGGCCGTTTTAGATCCGTGCTGAAAGTGGGAGATTTGGGTTTGGCTGACCTCCGGCAGTTGGAATGCCTGGGTTTTCCAAGGGAGCGCAGGGATAGGCTACCATTTGCTGCGCTCTGACGTGGACCAGACGCTGCTTGATCCATTGGCTTTTGAGTAAGGCCGGCTGTGTTGGATTGGCTTCGTTTCAAACAAATGGGTTGATCTAACGCCCCTGCGCTGAAAAGAGGGCGCTGGGCAGGATCTCTGCGCCACCCTTTGTACTTGCTGCGATCTTGGAGCCGACATGACCATCACCCTTCTTGTTACCCATTCTGGCGGTTTTCATGCGGATGAGCTGCTGTCTTCTGTGGTACTCACCCGGCTTTACCCTGAGGCCGAACTGCGTCGCACCCGTGACCGGGAGGCTCTGAAGCCAGCGGCCCATAAAATCATTTATGATGTAGGCGGGAGCTATAGCACCGAAGAACAGATTTTTGATCATCACCAGCGTCCTGGCCCCTTGCGTGAAGATGGCCAGCCGTTCAGCTCTTTTGGGTTGATCTGGGCGCAGTATGGTCGGGACTATCTGGCTGCCATGGATGTGCCTGAAGGCGATGTCGATGCCATCCACGCGGCTTTTGACAGCAAGTTTGTACTGCCGATTGACCTCCTCGACAACGGGGCCATGGAACCCTCGGTGGCCGGGCCTTTGGCGATCCTGACGCTTCCTTCCCTGCTGGGGAGCTTGAAGCCGGTGTTTGATGACCCCTCGCCAACTGCCGACGATGATGCCTTTGGTGCGGCGCTTGTCATCGCCCGAAGCTTTGTGGAGGCCACTGTAAAGGGGCTGAGTGCCAAGGCACGAGCACAGAACCTCGTGCTCGAAGCGATTGAAAAGGCGGGAACATCACCAATCTTGGAACTGCCAATGGGAATGCCGTACCGGTCGGCGCTGGAAAAGGCAGAAGCGGATCACATGTTGTTTGTGGTCAATCCACGCGGCGACGACTGGACGTTGAATGGAATCAAACTGTCGAATGACACCTTTGAACAACGTGCAGATCTACCGGCCGCTTGGGCTGGGCTGACAGATGCGGCGCTGGAAGAGGCGAGTGGCGTAAAAGGCGCGAAATTCTGCCACAACGCCCGCTTTATTGCCGTTGCAGACTCGCGCGAGGCCATTTTGCAAATGGCGGAAATTGCGGTGAAAGCTTGCCTGTGACGGGCCTTCCGCCCGGAGCAGCCTAGCTCCACAATCAAGGTTGATGGCCATCCGGAGCAGAGGTTACCTGATCGCTAGAAGGGGTAACTGTCAATCTTTTCAAAATAGGCGTCCAGAACCGGCCGGGAGCTTCTTTTGGTCAGGAACCTGAGCCCGACTTTCAGCCCCTTTTTCCAGCGCACTGCGACCTCGAACTCGCCGATGTCGGGAACGGTGATGGATTTCACCGCGTTGGGGTCAAAATTGTCGTCCTCTGGGGCCAGCTCAATGGCAATGCCGCTGTAGCTGATGTTGAAGGTCTCACCCTCTATGGCGCCTTCAGTCAGCGATATCGTGCAGGGAAGCTTAAGCGCCAGTCGGGACTCTGTATCTACAACCTCTCGAGAGTAGGGGTTATCTGTTGTCATTTGCCGCTCTCACTTGTTGCGAAACCTGTTACTCCACATCTATATCGCCCAGTAGTTAATTGAACTTGAATAACTATTCAATTTGCCACCCCTGCGGGTGGTTGGAGCCGGCTCCTTCTACTACCGTGAAGGCTCAGAATTTTTAGCCTTCTTTTTGGCCTGCTCTTGATTGAGTGGCGGCTTGCAAACCCCGGGTTGGGCCTGCGTCTTTTTGCCCGAGGCGCGCCCTGGGGAAGCAATCAGTTGGGTTAGTGCCCTCCAAGTGCTTGACCTGCGGGGCTGGCGCGGCCATGAACCTGTTTGGACCTCAGGGCACAAAGCCCGAGTTGAGGTAACTGTCAAAAGGATCCGGCATGGCGCGAAATCAGGCAGCTCCGACAACGGAAGACGAACGCGAGAGCTCTCGTGAAATTAGTGTTCTGGGGGCTCTTTGGCCTTTCATGCGGCCCTACCGGCTGCTGATGTTTGCTGCCACCTGCGCGCTGGTTCTGACGGCCGGCCTTTCATTGACCCTGCCCCTGGCAGTGCGCCGGGTGGTGGATAATTTCCGGATCTCCGAAAGCGCCTTGCTCAATCAGTATTTTGTTGCGGCCTTGGTCATTGCTGCGCTTTTGGCAGCAGGCACAGGTCTGCGCTATGCGCTGGTCACCCGGCTGGGGGAGCGGGTTGTCGCGGACATTCGCAAGGCGGTGTTTGACCGAGTCATTGGTATGAGCCCGGCGTTTTTTGAAAAAATCATGACCGGCGAAGTGCTGAGCCGGATCACCACAGATACCACGCTTATTCAGTCTGTTCTGGGCTCTTCTGTGTCAATTGCCCTGCGTAACCTGCTGATTTTTATGGGTGGCATGGTGTTGATGCTGCTGACCTCGGCAAAGCTGACCGGATTGGTTTTGCTGATTGTGCCGGCGGTCATCGTTCCTATTCTTGTCTTGGGGCGACGTCTTCGCGGGATCAGCCGTGAAAATCAGGATTGGATTGCAGCCTCGTCCGGCAATGCCGGTGAAGCCCTTGGTGCGGTACAAACGGTACAGGCCTTTACCCATGAAAGCGCCAGCCGGGATCAGTTCTCCCAGATGACTGAAACCGCTTTTGATGTCTCGCTTAACCGGATCCAGACGCGCGCCTATCTGACTGTGATCGTAATTTTTCTGGTGTTCTCTGGCATTGTGGGCGTGCTCTGGATGGGCGCCAATGACGTGCGTGCGGGATTGATGAGCGAAGGAACTCTGATCCAGTTTGTGATCTATGCAGTATTGGTCGCAGGGTCTGTTGCTGCCCTGTCTGAGATCTGGAGCGAGCTACAACGCGCCGCAGGGGCTACTGAACGGTTGGTGGAGCTGCTCAATGCCAGTGATACCGTCAAGGACCCGCAAGCGGCCAAGACCTTGCCAAGCCCGGTAAAAGGCGAAATCACCTTTGATGGGGTGTCTTTTGCCTATCCCGCCCGGCCTGGTGTTCAGGCTTTGGACGGCGTTGATCTATTGGTGAAGCCCGGCGAAACCGTTGCTTTTGTTGGCCCTTCCGGGGCGGGTAAGACCACAATCATTCAAATGATCCAGCGCTTTTACGACCCGGATCAAGGCGCGATCCGCCTGGATGGGCTGGCTTTGCCTGACCTGCAGCGCGATGATTTCCGCCAGCATATCGCCATGGTGCCACAAGACCCGGTGATCTTTGCTGCCTCGGCACGGGAGAACATTCGCTTTGGTCGCCCTGATGCCACTGATGCGGAGGTCGAAGCAGCCGCAGCGGCAGCAGCGGCGCATGAGTTCATCTCGAAACTGCCCGAAGGCTATGACAGCTTTGTAGGCGAGCGCGGGGTGATGCTGTCAGGGGGGCAAAAGCAGCGGATTGCCATTGCCCGGGCCATTTTGCGTGACGCGCCTGTGTTGTTGCTGGACGAGGCCACCTCGGCGCTGGATGCGGAAAGCGAACGTCTGGTGCAGGCAGCGGTGGATGAGCTGAGCCAGAGTCGCACCACTTTGATTGTGGCGCATCGTCTGGCTACGGTGAAAAAGGCCGATCGCATCGTTGTGATGGAAGAGGGCCGGGTGGTCGCCACCGGCACCCATGACGCGCTTGTGGCCGAAGATGGGCTCTATGCCCGGTTGGCGCGGTTGCAGTTCACGGATGGGCTGGCCGCCGAATAGCTCCAAAGGCAAGCGGTTTGACAGGTCAGGTCGCATGTTTCGCGACGTCAGAATGCTGCGTTGCCTTGACGTGATCTTGCCCATTCGCTTGCACGATCCGGCTTTTGCCCTCAAATTAGGGCCGAAGAGGAAAATCCCGGTACTTGCCGGGGTCAGGGGAGGAAAGTAATGGCATTTGCCACGATAGAAGACTGCATCGCAATGGAGAAGGAAGCGAGCTGGGAGGAGCGGGATAATCCCGTTACCCTGTACCAGCTGCTGTCACGCACGACGGGCAAGTTTCCCAATAACAATGCCGTAAGCTATCAGATCTTTTCTGGGCCGACTGACAAGGCAGAGACCCTGACCTGGAGCGAGCTCAAGGATCAGGTGACCCAAGCGGCCAATATGTTCCGTGAATTGGGCATTGGCGAAAAGGATGTGGTGGCCTATGTGCTGCCCAACTGTAACGAGACGCTTGTCACCATGTTGGCCGGCGCCGTGGCCGGGATCGTCAATCCGATCAATCCGCTGCTGGAGCCCGAACAGATCGCGTCGATCCTGCGCGAGACCAAGGCCAAGGTCGTGGTGACGCTGAAGCCTTTCCCCAAAACCGATGTGGCACAGAAAGTGGCGGAAGCTGTGCGCCACGCCCCTGGGGTGAATACGGTGCTCGAGGTGGACCTGAACCGCTATCTGACACCGCCAAAATCCTGGATCGTGCCACTGGTGCGCCCCAAGCTGGAAAACAAAGATAAACTCGCCCATGCGGATTACAAATCCTTCCGCCGTGAGATGCGCAAACAGCCCACCACGCTGAGCTTTGCTGATAGCACCACAGATCGCGTGGCCTGTTATTTCCACACCGGTGGCACCACCGGCATGCCTAAGGTTGCACAGCACAAATACTCAGGCCTGATCTACAATGGCTGGCTCGGTAGCACCTTGTTGTTCACCGAAGAGGACAACATCATGTGTCCGCTGCCGCTGTTCCACGTCTTTGCCTGCCATGTGATCATGATGGCCTCGATTGCCTCTGGGGCGCATGTGGTCTTCCCAACACCGCAGGGCTATCGGGGCGATGGTGTCTTTGACAACTTCTGGAAGCTGATCGAACGCTGGAAGATCTCTTTTATTATTACCGTGCCCACGGCGATCTCTGCCAAAATGCAGCGCCCGGTTGATGCGGATATTTCGACTGTGAAAACAGCCTTTTCCGGTTCTGCGCCTTTGCCTGTTGAACTGTTTCACCGGTTTGAAAAAGCAACCGGCATCAAGATTATCGAAGGCTACGGGCTGACAGAGGCCACCTGTCTGGTCTCTTGTAACCCGGTGGATGGCGAAAAGAAGATTGGCTCGATTGGTCTGACCTTTCCCTATACGGATGTGAAAATCGTCAAGGGTACTGCGGATGGGTTGGTTGAATGCGGTACCGAAGAAATCGGCGAGATCTGCATTTCTAACCCCGGCGTCTATGCGGGCAACACCTATACCGAAGCAGAGAAAAACGTCGATCTCTACTACAAGGATGAGTATCTGCGCACCGGTGATCTGGGTCGGTTTGATGCCGACAGCTACCTCTGGATCACAGGCCGTGCCAAGGATCTGATCATTCGGGGGGGGCACAATATTGACCCCGCCGAGATTGAAGAGGCCCTGCTGGGGCACGAGGCAGTCGCCTTTGCTGGTGCCATTGGCCAGCCAGACGCTCACTCGGGTGAACTGCCCTGTGCCTTTGTCGAACTGGTTGAAGGTGCAACCGCCACTGCGGATGAGCTGCTGGAATACTGTAAGATCCACGTGCATGAACGCGCCGCCATTCCCAAACACCTCACGGTGCTGGACGAGCTGCCAAAAACCGCCGTGGGCAAGGTGTTTAAGCCGGACCTGCGCAAGCATGCGATCACCCGCATCTACAACGAGGCGCTGCTCAAGGCGACCTCTCCGGCGCGGGTCGAGGCTGTTTTGGACGACAAAAAGCGGGGCCTTGTGGCGCAGATCGCTGCCAATGGGGCCAGTGATGAAGATATCTCAGCCGTTCTGGGCGGGTTCATCCGTCCCTGGGAGCATCTGCAGGTGGAAACTGCCGCAACAGGGTGACTCGCACCCCTAGATCGAAACCTATCACGGGACGCGCTCTATTCGGGCGCGTCTTTTTTGCGATTTCACCATTCCCAAGCCTGTCCACTCTGGCCTAGGCTGGCCCGCAGATAATGGGGGATGAAGGACGAGGAATGGATTACGAACGGCTGATCGACGAAGAGACCTGGGCCTTCATCCGCAAGACCGGGGAGTGCTATCCGGAGGATGCGGTAGAGCAGAGCATCGACGAGCAACGGGCGCTTTACAATGAAATGGCGCGGGAATTTCTGGCGCCGCGTCCGGATCTGGTCAGTAGCGAAGATCGTCTGGTGGGCGATGTGCCGGTGCGGATGTACGCTGCGGGGGATCCAACGCGAACGGTGCTGTTTTGTCATGGCGGTGGCTTTGTTGTTGGCGGGCTGGAAAGCCACGATGATGTCTGCGCCGAGATCTGCGCCCAGACGGGCTACCGGGTGGTTGCGGTGGATTACCGCTTGGCGCCCGAATACCAGCACCCGGCGATGTTTGAAGACGCCAGGCAGGTCCTGGATTGGGTGCTTTCCAGCTATCCTGAGGGCGTGGTGCTGATGGGCGACAGTGCCGGTGCCAATCTTTGTGCTGCGCTGGCTCATGCGACACGGGCCGATGCGGATAAGTCCGCGCGTCTGTTGGGACAGGTCCTGGTCTATGGTGCCTTTGGCGGTGATCTGAATGCGGGCTCTTATCTGGAACATGCTCAGGCGCCGATGCTTACCCGTGATGAGATCCTGTTCTACATGGATGTACGTCGACCCGGTGGCTCCGACGGACCAGACCCGAGCTATGCGCCCTTGCAGGACACGGATTTTACCGGGTTGCCGCCTACTGTGTTGGTCTCCGCTGATTGTGATCCGGTGCGCGACGACAGCCGGGACTATTGTGAGCGGTTGAACGCCGCAGGCGGAAAAGCACATTGGATCAACGAATCCGGTCTGGTGCATGGCTATCTACGCGCGCGCCATTCAGTTGGTCGGGCGCGGGACAGTTTTGAACGGATTTCAGCCGCGGTCGAGGCGCTGGGGCAGGGGATCTGGCCCTACGACTGATATCCGCCCGAAAATGGCCAGGCCTATCCGGCGATATCGCTGCAGGTCTGGGGCGAGACATGCAGATCGGTCCAGCCGGCTGATTTGAAGACCCAATTGCTGTCAAAGACCTGCACGTAGTCCCAATCCCCCTGCGGCAGGTAGCTGTAGCCAATGGTGTCGCCGGGAGTAATTTTTCCGATCACCGGTGTGTCCTTGCCGGGCCCTGCGTGCAGGCCAACCGATTTTCCCCGCCAGCCGAGGCAGGCGCTCTCAGAGATATCGCGCAGGGGCAAGTGCCAGAGCGCCTGGCGTTGCGCAAGATCGGGCAAAGATAGGCTGCCTTTGGAGGTATCAACCCGGCAGTCGCCTTCGCGCTCCAAGGCCTGCAGCTCCGCCACCATCTCTTGGTCTTCCGCGGATAAGGAAACCGTTTTACCAAGGCAATCTGAGTTGTCAAAAATCGCTTGCCCCAGTTTGGAGCCAAAGCAATATCCTGCCCGATCCATAATCGCGTTGCGAGTGAACCAAAGGTCTTCGCAGAACTCATCCGCCAAGGCCAATGACGGGGCAAGGATGGCGGTAGTGACAAGGGAAAGGGCTGCGAGGGAAAAGGAACGCATGAAAGAAGTCCTGAAAAATAACGACCCCCTGAGATTATCACAGAGGGTCGCAAAGGGGAGCGCTATTTCAAGAAGGGTTCCGCCTTCATGGTCTCGGCAATGGGGGCGCCAAGTCGGCTGAGGATGGTGGGAGCCAGCTGCCGTTGATCAATCACATCCTCTGCGGCTGGGCCTTCGGCGTCGCCAAAGTAGTAGAGCGCCGTTTCCTGTTGCAGAGCGCCGCGCCCGCCGTGGTGGCCGCGTTCATCCTGGCCGTGATCGGCGGTGACGATCACCTCGTAGCCCAGTTTGCGCCATTGGCTGACAAAGGGCGCCAGCATCTCATCCATGACAAAACAGGCGTGGTCCATCTCTTGACAGTCATGAAAGAACCGATGCCCCATACTGTCCAGGGTGCAGGTGTGTAGCATGCCGTAGTTCAGACCAAAGCGTAGGCAAAGGTTGGTCAGGGTGCCAAAGAGATCCACATCCGACGGTGTCATCTGGTTGGCATTTCCATAGCCAGTCATGGTGTGGAAGCGGCCGTGGTTGATGGTTTTGCTCTCGGGCTCATCATATTCGATGTCGCGGACGTAGTCGAAAGGATGGCGGTTGAAGAACTGCGACCAGAAACTATGGGCCACGGCGCCCGTGATGCCGCCGCCTTCGCGGACCTGACTAAACACATCCTTGTGGCCCAGCTTGAAGACATTGCCATTGCCGGTGCAGCCGTGTTCTGCCGGGGCGACACCAGTGTGGATCGAGGCATAGCAACTGGCCGAGATCGAAGGCAGCACCGCGCGCAGCTTCCAGACGCGTGCATCTCCGCTGTCGACCCATCCTTCAAGATTGCCAAACAAGCGGCGGAAGTTGCGGTAGGGCACCCCGTCCAGAATGATGAGAAGCAGTTTGTTGTCCATGACCCGAATCCTTTGTTCCACGGGGCTGTTTGACCTCATCATTACGGGTATAACTTGAATTTCCATTCAAAAAACGGACGGCATCACAGCCGCCCGTCGTTTTTGAGCCATTTCCTGGGGTAAGGCTGGAGTTACTCCGCTGGAACAGCTGCGGTGTGGCTCGGGTCGGCCTTGAAATGCTGCTGATTGAGTCGCAGCACTAGCGCGATCATGGCCCATTGGCTGGCCAGCGCAACGGCGATGAGCACCCAGTAGGCGAGGCTGAACTTGTCGATGACATGTGCACCTGTCAGGCCTTTGTTGATGAAGAAATGCAGCATCACCGAAAGCGCAACACCCGGGCAGACCAGCGCGTAGGAGCCGGGAGAGAGCTTGCTGCCAAAGACAAAATCGCCAAAGTAATTCTGGCGCAGCATCACCAGGGTGCCAAGCAGCAAAAAGACGATTTGCACAGTGAGGATCCGCGCCAGCAGCATCAGGGTTTCAGCCGGGGCGCCGTGCACGTCAAAGGCGGCGTGCAGCCCGTGGTTCTGGCGCAACATCATGATGCCCAGGACGGTCAGCAGGGGGACAATCACCATCAGCGTCGGGCCCGCTTCGCGGGCGGTGCCGTGCATCAGCATCGCGGAAAACGCTGTCACCGAAGCATAAGTGGCATAGAGCATGGCTGTGATGCCAAAGAAGGTCGACAGCACCAGGGAGGTGCCAACCACCACTGTATTGCCGCTCATGGCTGCAGGGGCGGACAGGCCGACGGCCACCATCGACAAGGCAAAGGCCGGCAAAAGCTGTGCAAAGGAGTTATGCGCCGTCATGTCAAAGGCACCACCTTCGGCCAGAACCCGGCCCAGAAAGTGGCCGATCAGGCGAAAAGCCCAGATGCCCACCAGCACAAAAGCCACCATAGCCGCCGGGAAGAGGTATTCCACGACGCTCCAGAGTTGCGGCACAAAGACCAGGCCGACAATAAAGCCGCCATTGATGGTCATTGCTGTCGCCAAGGGACCAGCCAGCAGGGTGGTTTCGCCATTGGTTTGGCGCAGTGTCCTATAGGCATCGGTTTTTTTGAATCGGCTTAGGGTTGCAAAGTTCCACAGCAGCAGTTTGACGTTCAAGAAAACAAAGACCGCGATGCCTGCAATCGCGATGACAACGGCGGCTTTTAGCGGCGTGCTGCCATTTTGCAGCACCGCTATCAGGTCTTCGAACACCGGCACGGGCTGGCCGGGGTGCGGCACCCAAAACATCAGATACATAAAAAAGGTAACGGCGAGCCCGCCTGCGCCCAGGGAGGCAAGAAAGTAGAGCGGGGAGTAGTTCTGTTCAGCAGCGGAGTGCGGTTTGGGCATCGGTCTATTCCTAACATGGCATTAGTATTCCAGTTATGGAATATAAGTGCATGCCAAAAAAGGAATGTATAGGCGCATAACGACGCAGGCCCGCGCAAGAAGCACGGGCCTGTTCAGGTTTTGATCGGAATGGCGGGAGACTAGTTGCCAGCGCTCTCCATTTTCCGGTTGGCAATGACCTCTTCCAGCCAGCCCAGACGCATCTCTGGCACCGAGCTGAGCAAAAGATCTGTATAGTCATCAAAGGGTGGGCTCAGGACCTGGTTCTTCCCCCCATAACGCTGCACCTTGCCCTGATACATCACTGCGATCGAGTCAGAGATCGCCCGGACGGTCGCCAGATCATGGGTGATAAAGAGGAAGGCAACATCTTCGATCTTTTGCAGTTCCAACAGCAGCTTGAGGATGCCATCGGCCACCAGCGGATCCAGCGCCGAGGTGACCTCGTCGCAGATAATCATCTTCGGCTTAGCCGCCAGGGACCGGGCGATGCAGACACGCTGCTTTTGTCCGCCGGACAGTTCCGCCGGGTAGCGATCAATGAACTCTTCGCCCAGTTCGATTTCATCCAAAAGCTCGATGATCCGCTTGCGCTTCTCCTCGCCCTTCATGTCGAAATAGAACTCCAGCGGGCGACCAATGATGGTGCCCACGGTCTGGCGCGGGTTCATCGCCACATCTGCCATCTGGTAGATCATCTGCAACTCGCGCAGATCCTCACGCGAGCGCCCCGCCAGATCAGGCGATAGGGTGCGCCCGGCAAATTCGATCTCACCTTCACGCGGTGGCAACAGACCGGTGATGACGCGGGCGAGGGTGGATTTGCCCGAGCCGGATTCGCCCACCACAGCCAGGGTCTGGCCGGGGTAGAGATCAACATTCACATTGTGCAAGACATCAAACTGAGTGCCCTTGTAGCGCGCCGTGATATTGCGCACGCTCAGCACAGGATCACCGCTAGGGGCCTTTTCCTCGTGCTCGATGGAGCGCACCGAGACAAGCGCCTGCGTGTACTCTTCGTGCGGGTTATTGATGATCTGATCAACGGGCCCGTATTCAACCATATTGCCGTGACGCAGCACCATGATGTCATCGCTGACCTGAGCCACAACAGCCAAATCATGGGTGATATAGAGCGCAGCAACGCCGGTCTCCCGGATGGCTTCTTTGATGGCCATCAAGACGTCGATCTGGGTGGTCACATCCAAAGCCGTTGTCGGCTCGTCAAAGACCACCAGATCAGGCTCAGGGCAAAGCGCAAGCGCCGTCATACAGCGCTGCAGCTGGCCACCCGAAACCTGGTGCGGGAAGCGATCGCCAATGTTGTCAGGGTCCGGCAGGCCGAGCTTGTCAAACAACACCCGCGCGCGATCTTCCGCTTCTTTACGGCTGAACTTCTTCTGTTCGACAGCGGCTTCAACCACCTGATCAATGATCTTTTTGGCCGGGTTGAAAGAGGCGGCAGCGGATTGCGAGACGTAAGTGACCTCACCACCGCGCAGCTTGCGGATATCGCCAATGCCGGACTGCATGATGTCGCGCCCATTGACCCAGACTTCACCACCGGTGATTTTTACACCGCCCCGGCCATAGGCCATGGAGGCAAGACCGATGGTGGATTTACCAGCACCGGATTCCCCGATGAGGCCCAGCACCTTGCCCTTTTGGACGTCAAAATCCACCCCATGTACGATGTCGATGTCATGGGGTTTTTCACCCGGAGGATAGACCGTCGCGCCGATTTTCAGCCCGCGTACTTTTAGCAAAGGTTCGCTCATCCGCGGCCTCCTTTCAGCGATGTGGTCCGGTTCAGGATCCAATCCGCCACCAGATTGACCGAGATGGCCAGGGTGGCGATGGCATAGGCGGGCATCAAGGCCGCCGGAATGCCGTAGACAATTCCTTCGGCGTTTTCTTTTACGATGCCGCCCCAGTCAGCCTGAGGTGGCTGGATGCCAAGCCCGAGGAACGACAAAGTGGAGACAAAAAGCACCATAAAGATAAACCGCAGCCCCATTTCTGCCACCAGCGGAGACAGGGCATTGGGCAGGATCTCACGGAAAATGATCCAAGCAGTCTTCTCGCCGCGCAACCGCGCCGCTTCGACGTAGTCCATTACCTCAATGTCGACAGCGACAGCCCGCGACAGGCGGAACACACGGGTGGAGTCCAACAGGCCCATCAGCAGGATCAGAACCGGTAGGGTCACGGGCATCACAGAGAGCACGACCAGCGCAAAAATCAGCGATGGAATGGACATCAGCAAGTCCACAGCCCGCGACAAAAGCTGGTCGACCCAACCGCCTGCGACAGCAGCGAGAAACCCAAGCACGGAGCCGGTGGTAAAGGACAGGATGGTTGCGGCTGTCGCCACAAAGATCGTTGTGCGCCCGCCGTAAATCATCCGGGACAGCAGATCCCGGCCAATGCCATCAGTGCCGAGCAGGAATTCGGAGCTGGGGGGATCCCAGAACCCGGAACTGACGACCTCGGCATAGTGATAGGGCGCGATAAAGGGGGCGAAGATCGCCGCCAGAAAGTAGAGCGTGGTAAAAAATAGCCCAATGGCTGCTGCAAGGGGAATTCTCATTTTGGGTGCCTCAGTCTTGGGTTGGACAGGATCGAGACAATGTCGGCGATCATGTTCATGCCGATATAGACGGCAGCAAAAATGATGCCGCAGGCCTGTACGACGGGCACGTCACGTTTGGCAACGCTGTCTACAAGGTACTGGCCCATGCCAGGGTAGACAAACACCACTTCGACAACGACGACGCCCACCACCAGATAGGCAAGGTTCAGCATCACGACGTTCACGATGGGGGCAACCGCGTTGGGAAAGGCATGGCGAAAGATCACCTGAAAACCATTCAGACCTTTGAGTTCCGCAGTTTCGATATAGGCTGACTGCATCACATTGAGGATCGCGGCGCGTGTCATGCGCATCATATGCGCCAGAACCACCAAGGTCAGAGTGGCGGCAGGCAGCGCAATGGCTTCCAGCTTGTCCAAAAGAGGACCGTCATGAATAAAGGCGGTTGCCGTTGGATAGAACCAGCCCAGTTTTACGCCAAAATAAAACATCAGCACATAGCCGATCAAGAACTCAGGGATCGAGATCGAGGTGAGCGTGACGGCAGAGACCAATTTGTCGGGCCAGCGGTTGATGAACCGCACCGCCAGAAGGCCCAGGAAAATAGCCAGTGGCACAGCGACGATTGCGGACCAAAATGCCAGGAACAGGGTGTTGGACAGCCGTTGGGCGATGCTTTCGCCGATATCCCGTCCCGAGGTCAGAGCAGTGCCTAGATCTCCTTGCAGGAGACCGCCCAGCCAAGAAAAATAACGTTGCAGGGCGGGTTCATTCACACCCAGCTCTGCGCGCAGGTTTGCCAGCGCTTCAGGGGTTGCGGATTGCCCCAGGATAGATTGCGCCACATCACCAGGAAGGATGATTGTACCCGCAAAAATCAGGCCCGAGACGAGGAACAACAGTAGGAGGCCCAACGCGATGCGTTGGGCCAACAGTTTGATTATAAGAGGCATCTTATGCCTTCACCCACATTTTGAGGGGCGAGTAGCTGTTCATCAGAGCAAAGCCTTTGGCGTTCTCTACCCAGCCATCCAGACGATCCGATGTTGCATCAACAAAATCGTTGAACATTGGGCAGATCAACCCGCCCTCATCGCGCTGAATTTCGCCCATGTCCGCATACATCTGTGTCCGCTTGGCGGTGTCCAGCTCGGCGCGGGCTGCCAGCAGCAGCTGGTCGAACTGCTCGTTGTTGAAACGGGTGTCGTTCCAGTCAGCAGAGGACAGATAGGCTGTGGTATACATCTGATCCTGAGTTGGACGACCACCCCAGTAACTGGTGCAGAAGGGCTGTTTGTTCCAGACCTCGGACCAGTAGCCGTCGTTTGGCTCGCGCTTGACGTTCAGGTTGATGCCGGCAGAGGCACAGGACTGCTGGAACAGGGCCGAGGCATCCGGTGCGCCAGGGAAGGAGTTATCCGAGGTGCGCAGCAGGATTTCACCTTCGTGGCCAGAGGCCTTCAGGTGGTGCATCGCCTTGTCCGGGTCAAACTCACGCTGCTCAACCGCGGTGAACATTGGGTAAGAAGAGTTGATCGGGCTGTCGTTACCAATCGAGCCATAGCCGTTCAGAACCTTGTCGACCATTTCCTGACGGTTGATGCCGTATTTCAGGGCCATCCGTACGTCTTTGTTGTCAAAGGGTGCGGTGTTGGCATGCATGATGAACACATAGTGGCCAGGGCCGGACGTGGAATGCACATTGATGTTTGGGGCACGGTCGACCAGTTTGGCCGTACGTGGGGGAACCCGGTCAATCATGTCAACCTGGCCGGACTGCAGCGCGGCAACACGGGCGGTGTTGTCATTGATGACGATCAGTTCGATGGTCTCGGCATGGCCGATGTCACCCCAGTAGTTGGGGTTCTTTTCTGCCACGATCCGCACACCCATATCGGCATCTTTGATGATATAGGGGCCGGTGCCGATGGCCGCTGCTGGATCATCCATGCCGCCGCCGGGCTGGATCACCAGGTGATAGTCCGCCATCAGATAGGGAAGGTCAGCGTTTGGCGTTTCCAGCTCGATAGCAACACTGTCACCATTGGCAGAAACATTCTTGATGCCACGCATGATGCCAAGGGCACCGGATTTGGTGTCTTCGCCAGAGTGACGCTCAAGTGTCTTGGCGACATCTTCTGCCGTCACGGCCTGGCCGTTGGAGAAGGTGATGCCCTTGCGGATCTTGAAGGTCCAGACCTTGGCATCGGCAGAGGCCTCGTAGCTTTCAGCCACTTTGCCGTCCAGGCCGCCATCGTCGTTCAGCTCAACCAGAGGCTCGCCCCAGAGGCGGATCATCATCAGAGTGACCTGGTTGGTGGACAGCGCCGGATCCAGGCTGTCGGTGGTGCTGCCGCCCTGAAGCCCCATGCGGATGGTGCCACCTTTTTGTGGACCAGCGGCGCGTGCCTCGGTTGTCAGCAGGGTGCCCGCGGCTGCGGCGCTAAAGCCCAGTGCGGCGGCTTTGGCCATGAAATCACGGCGGCTCAGTTTGCCGGCCACGGCATGGCGCGCCAGATAATGAAGGTGATCGTTCATCGATGTCTCCCAGTTTTAGTTCCTGCAGCTTGCAATCACGGTCTGCGATCTCGGCGGCTTATTTTTGTATGATGCACCAAGGTTTGCGCATTTGCCGCAACCTCGCAAGCTTTAAAAACGACACCCTTGCTTTGACGAAACTTCTGGAAAGTCTCGAAATCTGATTGGTGTCGCCTTCTATAGGTGTCATGCCGCATTTGTGAGGTAAACCGGCTTTTTGCCCCTATTTTTCCTAAGCGAGAAGTTTTTGCCCTTTGTGACGTGACGCAGCGAGATTTGAGGTCACAGGGGCGGTTCTGGGCAAGGATTTTCATAAAACAACAGAGAATCTATGGTCGTTTTACGCCCGTGATCCCGGTCGTGGTCTATTCGCGACATCGCCGGAAGCGGGAGTGAAATGCGCTGAAAGTAAAGTGCTCTGGATCAGCGATCTGCGCTGTCCATCCATATGGTGATTGGCCCATCATTGAGCAGCCTGACCTTCATATCGGCGCCAAAGCGCCCGCGCTGAACGGGCAGGTCGAGGGCTGCCAATTGGTCGGCAAAATAGGTGTAGAGCGTTTCGCCCTCGGTTGGTGCGGCTGCAGTGGAGAATCCCGGGCGATTGCCACGATGGGTTTCGGCAGCAAGGGTGAACTGGCTAACAACCAGAACCGCGCCACCAATATCCATGACTGAGCGGTTCATTTTGCCCGCGTTATCGGCAAAAATGCGCAGTTTCGAGATCTTTTTGACCAAATAATCGGCCTGGGCCTGATTGTCTCCCTGCATGGCGCAGATCAACACCAAAAGCCCGGTGGAAATTTCACCTATGACCTGCTGGTCAACCGTGACAGAGGCTTCGGAGACTCGTTGGATGACTGCACGCATGGGATTGGGCTTTCCTTGAGGGCTGAATTAGTCGCGAAACTCGGTGAATTCAGGCAGTGGTGCCCGGCTGGTGCGAAAGCCATTCGCCGGATGATCAGGATCACCATATCCAAAGGAAATCGCACAAAGGATTTGCCGATCTTGGGGAATGTCCAGTAGCTCGTGCAGCAGTGGCGCATAGGAGGCGACTGCGGCCTGCGGGATCGTCGCGACTCCTGCGGCCTGTGCGGCCAGGGTAAAGCCCGCAACAAAGCCTCCGCAATCCATGGCGCCGTAGCCTCCCAGGGCCACAGGTGTGGACAGTACCGCACAATGTGGCGCGCCAAAGAGTGAAAAGTTCTCCATCATTTGGCGGGCAGAGGCCGCGCGATCGCCTTTTTTCACGCCGACAGCCTCGTAAAGGGCCCGGCCGCATTCGCGCCGCCGTGTCTTGTATTCCTCTTCATAGGCCGTCGGGAAGGCGAGATCCGGGCTATGCCCACCGTTTTGGACCGCTGCCATCAAGGCCTGGCGCAGGCGTTCAGTTTCCTCATCGCTGGTGATGGTCAGTTTCCAGGGCTGGGCATTGCACCAGGAGGGCACTCTTTGCGCGCAACTCAGGATCTCCTGGATCAAGGGCTTTGGCAGGGGGTCTGGCAAAAAGGCGCGGCAGCTGTGGCGGGCGGAAAACAGCGCCTGCAGGTCATGCAATGTGGGCAGAGTGGTGGTCATGTCGAAAAGTCCTGGCATGCAAAGATCCCCTCTTTCCTACTGGTAAAGAGGGAACATGGAAGGGGCAAATTAGGAGGGCCTAGCTTTGTGAGCCAAAATAGGCCGCGACAGCCAGAAGGGCGAGACCAAGCACCACGGCCCCGGCGATCTTCCAGCTGGAATAGGGCCGTTCCCCCTGTACCCGGCCGCTTTGGCCATTGACCACAAAGCGGTAGCTTTTGCCGCGATACTTATAGGCCGCGAGCCATACCGGCAGCAGTACATGTTTGAAGGTGATGTCCGAGAGGTCGGTATCGATGTTGGAAATACGCTGGCGGTCGCCGCCAATGTCAAACCGCACATCGCGCTCGATCACCCGGTCCATATGGGCGCGGGCCTCGTGGAACCCCTCTTCCAATTCAACCGCATAGGCCTCGGCACGAAATCCGGCCAGGAACTGCGGCTGATAGGGGGCTAGAGCTGACAGGTCCCAGGGCTCCAGCGCGTCGGTGTAACGTTTGGGAAGGCTTTTGGAGGCCAGCACCAGCACATCATCAAAGAACCGTTTTACCCGGCCAGAAACCGGCGTCCAGCGGGTCTTGGCGACCTGACGGGTTTGCTGCTTTCCGTCCACTGTGACAGTTTCGGAAACATAATAGATGGTGCCCCGAGCACCGGAGTAGCGGCTTTGGCTGTCGGCGTCATAGGTCCAAAACGGCACATAGATGCCCTCCATCGCCCGGCCTTTGCGGGCATAGTCCTGCAACCCGTTGGGTGCGAACCATAATTTTCCAAGCCAATCATTCATCGCCTTATGGGCAGCACGTTCTTCCAGATCAAAGGGTACCACGCCTTTGGGTTTGATATGGCGGCTTTCTCCGGTATCGGCCACGACCGGCGTTGCACAAAAGGGGCATTCCAGCGCATGGGTCTCATTTGAAAATTCAACCTGCGCGGCACAATTGGGACAAGAGGTGACGCGGGTCACTTCCATCTCTGCCTCGGGCAGGTCCTGTGACAGTGCTGCTTTGAAATCCAGCTCACGCAGCGTGCTGCTGTGTTCTGGCTTTTCACTGACCTGCTGGCTGTGCCCACAATGGCTGCAGGTCAGGCTGCCTTCCTTTGGATCAAACCGGTAATCCGCGCCACATTGTGCGCAGGGAAACCGATTGGTCTCCAGAGGAGCATCAGCAACCCTTTGGCTTGATGAGGGCGGGGCGGGAGGCGGGGTATTGGTCACGCTTTTGTCCAGACAAGGGATCAGGATTGACTTAGGTCTACCAGCTTGCAGGTGCTGTGTCGCCCCTGTTTGCTCGGGGCCTGGCTCTCGTGCAGATGAAACCTGCGAGGGCCCAGCCTTGGCGGAGGAGGGCGCAATCTGCGCGCTCCCCTTTATCTGCAACGCCTAAAGCGGCTAGGCGGGAGGTGGCGGCGGTGGAGGCGGCGGCAGGATTGTGAAAAGCTGCGCCAGTTCATCGACATCGCCCGCGCGTTTCCAGCCGTCTTGGCCTGGGGTCCAGACGAGGGTGTCGCGAGTGAGGCCGCCTTCCTGAGCCATCCGGCCCAGCCGCGCCTTGGAATAGGGGCCAGAGGTGGCGCCATTTTCTGTCGTATGCCAGACATGTTCCACCGGGGGCGGTGGTGGCGCGACGGGCGCGGCTTGCGGCGCAGCCACTTGCGGTGCGCTGGCGGCGGCAGCGGGCGCGGCGGCGGCGCCCCAGGGACCAGGAGCCTGCCCTGCTGCATTGGGCTGCATCTGCTGACCCATCTGCTGCGCCATGGCCATGCCCATCCCCATGCCTATGCCGGCGCCCATGCCGCTGTTTGGAGTTGAGGCCGCAGCCCCCATGGCCTCGGCCGCGGCAAACTGAGTGTAGCGGCCCAGATCACCTACGATGCCCATCTGGGTGCGCTTGTCCATTGCCTGCTCCACGGCAGGTGGCAGCGAAATATTCTCGATATACAGTTCGGGGATTGAAAGCCCGTATTCCGCAAGGGTCGGCGCGATTTCAGCGCCGACCAGCTTGCCCAGATCAGAGGTATTGGCCGCCATATCCAGCACCGGAATGCCAGAGCCGGCCACTGCGCGGGAAAACTCCTGCACGATGATATTGCGGATCTGGAACGAGATCTCATCCATGGTGAACTCACCATCGGTGCCAACGATCTCGGTGAGGAAACGGGCGGCATCCACCACCCGCACCGAATAGCTACCAAAGGCACGCAGGCGGACCGGACCAAACTCGGGGTCACGACACATGATCGGGTTCTTTGTGCCCCATTTCAGATTGTTGAACCGGGTGGTGTTGACGAAATAGATCTCTGATTTGAACGGCGACTGGAAGCCGTGATCCCAATGCTGCAAGGTCGTCATCACCGGCATATTGTTGGTCTCTAGCATGTAGAGACCGGGGGTAAAGACATCCGCCAGCTGGCCTTCATGCACAAAGACCGCTGCCTGACCTTCGCGCACCGTCAGCTTGGCGCCATACTTGATCTCATGGGCTTCGCGCTCGAACCGCCAGACCATGGTGTCGCGGCTGTCGTCGGTCCAGTGAATGACATCGATGAATTCGCCTTTGAGAAAGTCAAATATTCCCATGTTGAAGGTCCTTTTCTCTAGTCTTCTTACTCAGTAAATTGGTGAAGGGCACAGCGATTACAACGACTGCCCCATGGCTTCGCGGGCAAGAATGCGAATGATTGGTCGGGCCTCGTCGGCGCTCATGCCCGTGCGCAGCCTCGGATCATAGAGCATCTTTAGCAGTTGCTCATCGTGACTGGTCAAGAAAGCAAACTCGTCGTCATCATTAAAGATCGAAGGTCGCGCGCGCGGGCTGTCATTCAACAAGCCCAGCCCCTGAGCCACCTCTTCGTGAATGCAGCTGTCGCGCACCAGATCGGGATGTTCGGCCCGGATGAGAGCCACCCCGCGAATATAGTCAAAAGGTGCGCCCTGTGGTCCTCCAGCCAGTACAAAACAATAATGGGTGCGTGGCGGATTCACAAAGAGATGCAGGTCGCTGTCGCTCAGGTTTGGCAGCAGGTCACGGACCTTTTCTGCTACATAGGCCTTGTCGTCCGCACCAGCAAAAATCACGTGGAAATTGCCCCGTTTGGGGGCGGTTGAAATACTATGGCCAGTGACCCGTGCGAGGCGGGCGCCATAGGATTCTAAAACGCCCTGATCCCGCTGCCGCTGACTTGCCGGCACCGAGGGGCCAAAATTTGCGACCAGTTTTACCGGACCTGACCAGCGGCTGAGACCACCGGTAAGGCCACTGCCGCCGCGCCCAGCATATTCGTTGTAAAAGGCGATTTCCTCAAAATTGGCAGCCAGATCATCCGCATCATAGGGGGTTTCTGGTCCTCCGCCATCGGTGCGCAACAGCCCGCGCGTCAGCAGATCCTGCTGCAACACCCTGTAATAATTTCGCAGCTCGGCGCTTTCGACCGAGGGGGGCTGATAGGCGGCCGGAACAACATCAGGGCGTTGTTCCGGCACCAAAGACGTGCGCTGGCCATTGGGCAGACAGGCGGCAAGCGTAGCAAGCCCAAAGCTTGCCAACACCAAGGGCCGCAGGGTCCGAAACACTGTCTGTGGTGACCGGCGCATCATTCAGCTGGGAACTGCGGTGCCGGCATTGTCGCCAATGCCGTCCTTGCGGGCCTTGGCCGCAGCCAAGGTGTCGCGCAACTCGCCTTCCATCTTTTTCAGCTCCTCCTCGGCAGCAGCCCGACGGGATTTGCCCTCGTCTGCGATTTGCAGGCTTTCCTGAATGGTGCCGACCAGATCCGCATTGGCCTGTTTCACCGCTTCAATGTCAAAGACGCCACGTTCCATTTCTTCGCGGATCATCTTGTTGCTTTGCCGCAGATTGGCGGCATTCGAGGTCAGCAGCTCATTGGTGAGATCATTAGCGGCGCTGACCGCCTTGGCGGCCTCAGCCGAGCGCTGGATGGTCACGGCTTGGGCCAGCTGGGTTTCCCACAGGGGCACGGTGTTGACCAGGGTCGAGTTGATCTTGGTGACCAGGCTCTTGTCGTTTTCCTGCACCAGGCGGATCGAGGGCAGCGACTGCATGGTGACCTGCCGGGTGAGTTTGAGGTCATGCACCCGACGCTCCAGATCATCGCGGGCGGCGCGCAGGTCGCGCAGCTCTTGCGCACGCATCACCTGCTCGTCCTCGGGTGCTGCGGACACTGTGGCTTCCAGCGCGGGAATGTCCTTAGCGTCCAGATCGGCCAGCTTGGCCTCACCGGCAGCAATGTAAAGCGCCAGCTCGTCATAGAAGTTCAGGGTCTTTTCATAAAGCAGATCCAGCGATTTGATGTCTTTCAGCAGGGTGTGCTCATGTCCCAGCAGATCATCGGTGATCTTGTCGATCTGGCCCTGGATGGTTTCAAATCGGGCGGTGAACTTGGCAAAGGGCGCGGCGCGGCCGAGCAGGCGCTCCCAGAAGGTGGGCTTGCGGCGCACATCCAGTTCAGAGACCGAGAAGCCGCGAATGGTGGTGACGATGCCGCGCAGCGAGTCGCCGGCCGGGCCTACGTCCTTGTTGCGTACATCTGCCAGCATCGCCTGGCTGATGGTCTGCAATTCCGCCTGGGCACCAGAGCCAAAGCGGATGATCGAATTGCTGTCGCCCATGTCGATTTCACCAATGCGGGTGGTGATTTCGGCGCTGACCTCTGGGGAAGCTGCTTCCAGCGGCTGCACCTCGGCAACGGGCTCGGGCAGGGTATTTGCCGCAACGGCCATGACCTGAGCTTCGGCTTCGGCGGCTTGTTTTTGAATGGTCTCAGACATTTAAAATTCCTTGCAATAGGTTAACTGCGGTCCAGATGGACGCCTTCACGCTGCAAACGGTCGCGCAGCACATCGATTTCAACAGTCAGATCGCTGCGGTCTTCCACCAGCATCTTGCGGGTACGGGCAGCAAAGTTCTTCTCCAGGTCGCTCAGCAGGGCCAGATAATCAGAGCGTGCTGTGGCATCACCGCTGCGGCTATAGATATCGGCAAATTTCACCGTCGCGTCCTTGGCACCCTGCAAATAGACCGTGAGGTATTTGCGCGCAGCCGTCAGATCGCGTGGGTCTTCTTCGACGGTGCGAAACAGCTCGCGGGCGACGGCTTGAAATTGCTCCACCCGATCCTCGACTTCTCGGTCACGGGTGAGCATCGCCGCATCAGTCATGGCGTCCAGGCTGAATTCAGCCTCTTCAACGGCGCGGGCAACCCGGTTTTGCTGAAAATCATCAATGCCTTCGGTGCCCTTGTCCTTGAGCGGGTCGAGGCCAAAGGCTGCCAGATGCAGACCACAGGCGGCCAGCCCGTAGATCGCAGAGGTCACCAGGCCGGGTTCTGATTTCCAGGCGGCAACCCCAGCCCCTGCGCCAATGAGAACGGCGGCCAGGATCTTGCGGGGCAGGGCAGGCTTACGCGCCACCCGGCGGCCATCATAAGCGGCAGAGGCCCGCAGACCTTCACGTAGCATATAGGCCCCACCGGTCCATAGCGTGGCTGCTACCAGCCCCAGCGCCATGTCGGCCGCGCCATCAATGACCGATAGCAGGACCAAAAGCCCCGCGGGCACAAACATCAGGTTTGAGCGCAGACCAACAGGATTGGCTGTGGCGTTGCGGATGGCT
>NZ_JBDWPJ010000062.1:0-17678 GCF_039971195.1 Pseudophaeobacter sp. | reverse complement strand
TTCGCCCCCAGGACAGGATCGGGAACAAGGATTGCCAGTTTGCGGGCTGAGGCTGGTGTTTCATCTTGGGGAGGACCTCATCTGCTGCCCCGGGGCTGGTGCCCGGCGAAGGGTTTAACATATTCATTTATTTATATTCATTTAGCGAGATGTAAACCCCCTGCCCTATTCAGGGTTTAAAAAACCACTAGATTTCCCTACCAGATCGTGTTAACTTATTGGAAAGGCGCATTTTTGTTGGTGCCTTGTTGGGTTGAATGCGGATCGTCTTGCAGGATTTGGCCTGAAATTGCGCAAATTGACCCCTGCAAGTTTGCAATTCAAAAGCGGTCGATCTGACTTTCGCAGTTGTGCTATTGCATGTTTGCAATTTGAGCCTCCGGTTTCGCGTTTTTTTGTCCCCATGCAGAAGTTCAAGCCTCGCGAGGGAGAATGCACCCGTGCCTGGCGTTCGTTCTGGGCTTTGGTTAAGGATGTTAACCTCTGCCCGGAGGCTTGTGAGTGATTGATCTGCTCAACTCTGCCCTCACTCGGCTTTGTCCCAGGGCTGGAACGTGATCCTTGGGCTGACCCGGTTCGGCTGACGCTGATCTGGCATATTAAGGGTTTAGGATCCCATCGCCCGTGACTTTGCTGCATTCCCATTCAGTTTTCTTTGCAGTTTTCCCCTGTTGAGACAGGCTTTCAATTGCATTGCATTTTCACAGGGTGGAATTGCGAAAATGCATAGATGTGACGGAAAAAGACGCGGGGTAAAATTTCACCCCGCGCCCTGGTTTTTACTTTAAATCTTAGCGGTTTCACGCCGTGATGGGCAAATCCTTTAGAAGAAGGCCTGCAAACCGGTCTGTGCGCGGCCAAGAATCAGGGCGTGCACGTCATGGGTGCCCTCGTAGGTGTTAACAGTCTCGAGGTTCACCATGTGGCGAATGACGTTGAATTCCAGGCTGATGCCGTTACCACCATGCATGTCGCGGGCATGACGCGCGATCTCAAGAGCCTTGCCGCAGTTGTTGCGTTTCACGATCGAAATCATCTCGGGCGCGGCATTTGCCTCGTCCATCAGGCGGCCAACACGCAGGGAGGCCTGCAGCCCAAGGGTGATTTCAGTCTGCATATTGGCCAGTTTCAATTGAAACAACTGGGTATTGGCCAGGGGGCGCCCAAACTGTGTACGGTCCAGCCCGTATTGACGGGCGGCATGCCAGCAGGCCTCGGCGGCTCCCATGGCGCCCCAGCTGATGCCATAACGCGCGCGATTCAGACAGCCAAAGGGACCTTTGAGACCCTGCACATGTGGCAACAGGGCGTCATCGCCGACTTCGACGCCGTCCATGACGATCTCACCCGTAATTGACGCGCGCAGAGAGGCCTTGTTCTGGATCTTGGGCGCGGACAGGCCCTTCATGCCTTTTTCCAGCACAAAGCCGCGGATTTTGCCGCCGTGTTCGTCGGATTTTGCCCAAACAACAAAGACATCCGCGATGGGTGCATTAGAAATCCACATCTTGGAGCCGGTCAGTTTGTAACCTGTCGCGGTCTTTTCCGCGCGGGTTTTCATGCCGGCCGGGTCCGATCCTGCGTCGGGTTCCGTCAAGCCAAAGCAGCCGATCCATTCACCAGAGGCCAGTTTGGGCAGGTATTTCTGGCGCTGCTCTTCGCTGCCATAGGCATAGATCGGATACATCACCAGCGAGCTTTGAACCGACATCATCGAGCGATAACCGCTGTCGACACGCTCGACCTCGCGGGCCACCAATCCATAAGAGACATAGCCGCCGCCCAATCCGCCGTATTCTTCGGGGATGGTAGTGCCGAGCAGACCCATCTCGCCCATCTCGCGAAAGATTGCCGGATCGGTCTCTTCGTTTTCGTAAGCCGAGGTGACCCGTGGCTGCAGTTTTTCCTGCGCATAGGCCCGCGCCGAGGCGGCAATCATGCGCTCGTCTTCGCTCAACTGGTCATCCATCCGCAGGGGATCTTCCCAAGTGAAACGTCCCAGATCAGGGGCATCCTTGGCGCGCAGGTGCGGTTTTTCGGTCATTGATCGGTCCTCGGCTGTTAATGTCTCAAAGCTTGCCCGGAGGTTAACAAGCCAGGCCGACAAAAAACAGCGAGACTTTGGCATCCAAACATGCGTAGAACTCATACATGCAGCTGCCCAGACGATTCCTGCCCACTATTTCCTCCCTACGTGCGCTTGAGGCGCTTGATAGGCTTGGCAGTGCCTCGGCAGCCGCCGAGGAGCTAAGCCTGACGCAGGGCGCCGTAAGTCGGCAATTACAAGCGCTTGAGGCGCAGCTGGGCATTTCCTTGGTGCAGCGGGATCGCAAAAAATTACACCTGACACCAGAGGCAGAGATCTACGCGCGTGAGATCCGGAAGGCCTTGGACCAAATCAGTCAGTCTACTTTGCGGGTTCAGACCGCGCCGATGGCGGGAAGTCTAAACCTGGCGATCCTGCCGGCCTTTGGTATGCGCTGGTTGATGCCGCGCCTGCCCGAATTTGCCCGGCGTCACCCGGATGTCACCATCAATATGACCACGCGATTGCAGCCTTTTAGTTTTTCCAGTGAAGACATTGATGCCGCTATACATTTTGGCACAGCCAGGTGGCCGGGAACGGAATCCCTGCTGTTGAAACACGAACAGCTCTTGCCGGTTTGCAGTCCAGATCTGGTCTCGGCCGGCACTGTTGTTGGCGCTCAAGAGATCCTTGAGATGCCGCTGCTGCATATCCAAACCCGCCCTCAGGCCTGGCGAGATTGGTTCGAAACCCAAGGGGTTTCTGTCGCGGCGGAGGATATGAGCGGCACAATGTATGATCAATTCTCAACAATTACTCAAGCCGCACAGCATGGGTTTGGCGTGGCCCTGATGCCGGACTATCTGGTGGAGCAGGACATCGCCACTGGACGTCTTACTGCCCTGCAGAGCCAGCCAAGCGAGGCCAAAGGCGCCTATTATCTGGTCTGGCCACAGACAAAAACGCGGGATCCGGCTTTGCAAAAGTTTCGCACCTGGCTGGAGGGTCAGGCTCAACCCGAAGATCCCCTGCCCCGGTAAGTTGCTATGACCAAAGCAAAATGGGCCCCGCGCGGGACCCATGGTTGTTTGCAACTTCAGGACAGTGCTAGCCCAAGGCGTAGCCGGCCCCGCGCACGGTGCGTACCGGATCACTGCCGCCAAACTGGGTCAGCGCCTTGCGCAACCGGCCGATGTGGACATCCACGGTGCGGGTATCCACATAGATATCGCGCCCCCAGACCCGGTCCAGCAGCTGTTCGCGGCTCCAGACCCGGCCCGGTTTTTCCATAAAGGTCGAAAGCAGGCGAAATTCGGTCGGGCCCAGCTTCAGCGAATTCTCTGAGCGGCTGACCTTATGGGTCTCGGCATCCAGAATGATGTCATCAAATTCCAGACGCACACCCACGGTGGAGGGGCGTACCCGGCGCAGCTGGGTGCGTACCCGGGCCATCAGCTCGATCACCGAATAGGGTTTCACCACATAGTCATCGGCACCAGTTTCAAGTCCGCGCACCTTGTCGACCTCTTCCGAGCGCGCCGAGAGCATGATGATCGGAATGCCGCGGGTCTCGGGGCGGGTTTTCAGGCGGCGGCAGACCTCGATGCCGCTGAGGTTAGGCATCATCCAGTCCAATACGATGATATCGGGCATGTCTTCTTCGACCAGCAGCAGCCCCTCTTCGCCGTTTTCGGCCCGGATAACGCGAAACCCGTCGGCCTCAAGATTGTAGGCCAGGACCTCGCGCTGAGCCAGCTCGTCCTCGATGATCAGAACAGTGGGCTGATCGGCAGTCATGGGTCAGATCTCCTGCGTCGTAGTAGAGGTGGTGTCGGCCTTCGGGCGGTCATCCTCGGGGCGGTTTCCGGTGACCAGATAGATCAGCTCTTCGGCGATAGAGGTCACATGGTCCCCCATGCGTTCGATGTTTTTGGCGATGAAATGCAGGTGCATACAGGAGGTGATATTGCGTGGATCTTCCATCATATGGGTGAGGAATTCGCGAAACAGTGCATTGTACATCTGGTCTACTTCGCGGTCGCGGGCGATCACATCGGCGGCCAGTTCAACATCGCGCTGTATATAAGCGTCCAGCGCATCCTTCAGCATCAGCTCAACTTCGCGTGCCATGCGGCGCAGTGCGGCGGCGCTGTCGGAATTGTCCTGCCCCTGGATCAGCACCCCGGTGCGTTTGGCGATGTTTTTGGAATAATCGCCAATGCGTTCCAGATTGCCGGCGATCTTCATCACCGATAGGACCAGACGCAGATCCACTGCTGCCGGGGCGCGAATGGCAATAACGCGAGCGGCCTCTTCGTTGATCAATTCTTCCAGACCATCGATGGCCTTGTCGCCGCGGCGCACCTGCTGGGCGAGCTCTTCGTCGCGGGTTTCCAGGGCACGGGCGGAGTCGATGATGGCGACTTCGACCAATCCGCCCATCTTCATGATCTGGGCCTGGATGGCTTCGAGATCCCGATCAAAGGCGGAGGCAATATGTTGTTCTACCATGGGTTTTTCCTTTGTGGGGTTAGCCGATACGACCGGTGATATAGCTCTCGGTGCGTGGATCATCCGGGTTGGTAAAGATCTGGCCGGTGGGGCCAAACTCAACCAGATTGCCAAGATGGAAAAAGGCCGTCTTTTGGCTCACGCGGGCGGCCTGCTGCATCGAGTGGGTTACGATGACCACAGAAAAATTGGTGCGCAGCTCGTCGATCAGCTCTTCCACCTGGGCGGTGGCGATGGGGTCCAGTGCTGAGCAAGGCTCATCCATCAGCAGGACTTCGGGCTCGGTTGCGATGGCGCGGGCGATACACAGACGTTGCTGCTGGCCACCAGACAGACCGGTACCCGGCGCATCGAGACGGTCTTTGACCTCTTCCCAGATGGCCGCTCGGCGCAGGGATTTCTCAACGATCTCGTCCATTTCGGCCTTGTTGCGGGCCAACCCGTGGATCTTTGGACCATAGGCGACATTGTCATAGATCGATTTGGGGAAGGGATTTGGTTTTTGAAACACCATGCCCACTTTGGCGCGCAGCTGCACCGGGTCCACCCGTTTGTCATAGATGTCTTCACCATCCAGCAGGATGTCACCGGTCACCCGGCAGACATCAATGGTGTCATTCATCCGGTTGATGCAGCGCAGGAAGGTCGACTTTCCGCAGCCCGAGGGGCCGATAAAGGCCGTCACGGTATTGGCGTCGATCTCGACATTGACGTCTTTGATCGCATGGGTGTCACCGTAGTAGACGTTGACATCGCGCGCAGAGATCTTGGTTGTTTGTGTGTCCAAGGTTTTATCCATCATATTCATGGTGTTCATTGCCTCACCTCCACTTACCAGCGGCGTTCAAAGCGGCGACGCAGCACGACAGCCACCGTGTTCATGGTTACAAGAAAAACGAGCAGGATGATGATACCGCCCCAGGCGCGTTCGTAAAATGCCGGGTCGGCGCGTTTGGCCCATTCATAGATTTGGGCAGGCATGGCCGAGTTCGGCGACAGCAGGCCCTCGCCAATGGTTTCTGGTGCGTTGGAGGCGATGAAGCCCACCATGCCGATCAGCAAGAGCGGCGCGGTTTCCCCCAGGGCCTGGGCCAGGCCAATGATGGTCCCTGTAAGGATACCCGGCGCGGCCAGCGGCAGGACATGGTGAAACACCGACTGCATTTTGGAGGCTCCCACCCCCAGTGCCGCATCGCGGATCGAGGGCGGCACTGCCTTTAGAGAGGCGCGGGTAGAGATGATAATGGTGGGCAGGGTCATAAGTGTCAGCACCAGGCCACCAACCAGCGGCGCGGACATCGGCAGGTGCATATAGTTGATAAAGACTGCCAGACCGAGGATACCGTAGACGATCGACGGCACCGCCGCGAGGTTGGCGATATTCACCTCGATCACATCGGTGATCCAGTTCTTGGGCGCAAATTCTTCCAGGTAGATAGAAGCTGCAACCCCGATGGGCAGGGCCAGGGCCAGAACCACCAGCATCATGAACAGCGAGCCCAGCATCGACACACCCATACCGGCGGCTTCGGGGCGCTGGTCAGAGGCATCAGAGCCGAGGATGAAATCGAGGTTAAAGGTCTTCTCGATCACCCCGGCGGCGACCAGCGCATCCACCAGATCCAGTTGTGCGGGAGAGATGTTCTTATCGTTTTCAATGCTTTCGCGGCTCACACGCCCCTTGAGATAGCCATCCACCCGGCTCTGCGCTAGAAACCGGAACTCCACGGTCTGGCCGATCTGATCCGGGTTGGCGAGCACATAGGCGCGCAGCTGCGCCACCGCGCTTTTGGACAAAATGCCGGCCAGATGTTTGGCCTTGAGGTCGGTTTCAATACCAAGCTCTGAAACCGTATTCTTCATCGCGGTTTTCAGTAGTGGCGCATAGCCAAAAGTGGTGACGCGCTTGATATCTTCGATATTGCGCTCACCGTTTTTGTCCAGTTTGGCCTCCAGCAGCTCGACATTCACGGTGATGAAGGTCTGCTGAAAGGCGCCGGTGCCGCGGCCGACAATTGTGGCGACCAGGACCAGAAGCATCATAAGACCCACCGCAATGGCACCAATGCCATAGGCTTTGAAGCGGGTTTCGGCTGAATTGCGCTTCACTGTGCGTGGGCTCAGGGTCAGCAGCGAGGTCTTGGCTGCAGCCGGCTGGTCCGGGGTTGGGCTAAGATCAGTCATTAGTCGTACTGCTCCCGATATTTGCGCACGATGTAAAGCGCCAGGACATTGAGGCCCAGAGTAAGGACAAAGAGGGAAAGCCCGAGGGCAAAGGCCACCAGCGTTTCAGGGCTGGCAAAATCAGTATCTCCGGTCAGCTGGCTGACCACACGGGTGGTGATTGTTGTCATTGATTCAAAGGGGTTGGCAGAGAACTTGGCAATCGCCCCTGCCCCCATGACCACAATCATTGTCTCACCAATGGCGCGCGACGCGGCCAGCAGGATGGCACCAACGATGCCCGGCAGGGCGGCCGGCAGGACCACCTGGCGCACGGTCTCCGACGGGGTGGCGCCAAGGCCCAGGGACCCGTCGCGCAGCGATTGTGGCACCGCGTTGATGATGTCGTCTGACAGGGAGGAAACAAAGGGGATCAACATGATGCCCATGACCACGCCCGCGGTCAGTACCGAGGTCGCTCCGGTCATCCACTCAAGCCCCAAAAGACCGTTTTCGCCCTGGCCAAAGACCTTGAGAAGCAAGGGGCCAACGGTTAGCAAGGCAAAAAGCCCGTAGACGATGGTTGGGATGCCGGCGAGGATCTCCAGCAGCGGCTTTGCAAAGGCCCGTACACCGGGACCCGCATATTCAGAGAGATAGATTGCCGCGAATAGACCCACAGGCACCGCGACCAGCAGCGCAATCGCTGAGATATAAAGCGTGCCCCAGAGCAGCGGCAGCATCGACAGTTCACTGTCACCGCGAAAGTTCGGCGCCCAGGTGCTGCCAAAAAAGAAGTCTTTCCAGGCGTGTAGCCCAAAGAAATTCACGGTTTCAAACAGCATCGACAGGACGATGCCCACGGTGGTCAGGATCGCCAGCGAGGCCGCCAGCACCAAAAGCGCCAGCACGCCGCGCTCCACAACGTTTCGCGCGCGAAACTCTTTGTGGGAATTGCGCGTGGACAGGACTAACCCAACCAGGGCCAGGAGCAGACAGACCACTGTCATCGCGGTGGACCCGCTGCGCGAGAGGCTGCGGTAGCTTTGTGCCGCCTGCAGAACTTCAGGCCGCACGTCAGACCCCAAGGCAACGCCAAGGCTGCCAAGCGTGGCACGAATATCGGAGGTCTCTGCGTCCAGAGCCAGCGCCTGCTCTGATGTTAGGACCTTTTGAACGATGGCTTCGTCCAAGCCCTCAGCCAGGCGGCGCACGTCGCTCATCACCAGCCCAAGGCTGGTGTTTTCCGGAACCAGTTCTGAGGGGATCAGAGCCGAGACCCGGTTTTCGATCACCATGGGTTGGGCCAGCAGCCAGATAGCCAGCGTCAAAAGTGCAGGAATGGCGATGCTCATGGAGACATTGGCGCCATAGTAGACGGGCAGCGAATGTAGATCGCGGGGGTTCCCATTGGCCGAGGCCAGGGCGCGGCGGCGCCCGAACCAGAAGCCTAGCGCAGTAAGCGCCAGCAGGACAACGACAAGCCAGAATGTTGGCATCAAAAGCTCCGGTATGACAGCAGCGTTGGAAAGGGAGCTGGATCTGGTCCAGAAACAAGACTGGGGCGGATGATCCGCCCCAGCCAAAAGCTATGTGCTGGGGGCTATCAGGAATTGCCGCCCATGGTGGCTTCGTCGGCAACCGCGTTCTGAGTGTCGCTCAGCTCGGGGTCGGCAACCAGGCCATATTCAGACAGTGGGCCATCGGCGCCGGCAACCTCATCGGAGATGAAGAACTCAGCATATTCTTTCAGGCCAGGGATCACGCCGATGTGGGCTTTCTTCACGTAGAAGAACAGCGGGCGCGACACAGGGTATTCGCCGGTTGCGATGCTTTCGGTGGAAGGCACGATACCGGACATGGTTGCGACCTGCAGCTTGTCGGTGTTGTTTTCATAGAAAGCCAGACCAAAGACGCCGATGCCGTCCTGGTTGCTCTCGATGCGAGCCAGGGTCTCTGTGTAGTCGCCGTCGATGTCTACAGAAACACCATCGGTGCGCAGGGCGATACAGGCTTTTTCAGCAGCTTTTTTCTGTGCCTTGGCGCTGTCGCCTTCGGCATGGGCCAGCAGGTGCTCAAAGGCGCCAGTGGCTTCACAGCCAGCCAGGATCACTTTGTCTTCAAAAACTTCACGGGTGCCGTGCTTGGTGCCAGGGATAAAGGCCTGGATGTCCTGTGCCGGGAAGGCAGGGTTTACATCAGCCCAGGTTTTGTTTGGGTTTGGAACCATCTTGCCATCAACCATGATTTCGTTGGACAGGGCCAGGAACCAATCGGTTGGAGTGAATTCAAAGTTGTTGCCTTTGATGTCGGAAGCAAAAACGATGCCATCATAACCGATGCGCACTTCGATGATATCTGTAACACCTGCTTCGGCGCAGGCTTTGATTTCTTTTTCCTTGATGCGACGCGAGGCGTTTGCAACGTCGATGGTGTTTTCGCCAACACCTTCACAGAAACGCTTCAGGCCGGCAGAGGAACCGCCCGATTCAACAACGGGTGTTGGGAAGTCGAAGTTTTCGCCAAAGGCTTCGGCAACGATGGAAGCATAGGGCAGAACGGTCGAGGAGCCTGCAACCTGCACCTGGTCACGGGCAGTTGCGGCAGTCGCGGTGGCTGCGGCAATGGTCAGGGCAGAAGCGGTCAGTTTCACAAAGGACATGGGTGTCTCCATGAGAGATTAAGATCAGTGACCATCTTCGTGATGATCATGTGCTCCTCCTAAGAGGCCGACATGAGGCTTTTGTGACGGCTATGTAACAGCTGTATGACAAGATTGGATTTGAGGTCGGAAATGTCACAAAAACCGTCCTCGGCCTTAACTTTTTCGCCAGAACACGATCTGGGCGGGCCAAAATTCATGACAAATGCCGGTCGGACGCAGGTTTCAAAGCCGCATTTCAGGTGAAACGCGCCCGTTTGTGACAGTGAGTGCATGTAACAGGTCTGACTAAGACAGTTCTTATTGAGAGAGTGGAAGTGTCACGGAAAAACAGCTGCCCTGCCCCAGATCGCTCTTGACCCGCAGCTTGCCGCGGTGGCGATTGACGATGTGTTTCACAATCGCAAGCCCAAGACCGGTGCCACCCTGCTCGCGGGAGCGATGGCTGTCCGCGCGGTAGAATCGCTCTGTCAGGCGCGGCAGATGGATGGGGTCAATGCCGGGCCCATTATCGATGACCTGCACCTTTACTGCCGGGGCCCGCAGCGAGATATCACGCTCCAGCAGCTCCAGGGTGACTTCGACCCGGTCACCGCCATATTTGATGGCGTTCTCCACCAGATTGATAAAAACCTGCAACAGTTGATCCGGGTCGCCAATGATTTCCACCGGGGCTTCGGGTGGCTGAAACACCAGGCTGGTGCCAGCCGTCTCCGCCAGCGGCTGTACGGTTTTCAACACCGAGGCAAGATGCGCGCCAAGATCCAGCTCTTCCTTGGGGCGGATGCGCTCTTTGCTCTCAACCCGGTTCAGTGACAATAGATCGCCCACCAGGCGATTCATCCGGCTGGCCTCCCCCTCCATGATGGTGAGGAATCGGTCTCGGGCGTTTGGATCATCGCGGGCGGCCCCCCGCAGGGTTTCAATAAATCCCATCAGCGCGGTCAGTGGCGTGCGCAGCTCGTGACTGACATTGGCAACAAAGTCGCGCCGCATCTGGCTGGCCTGTTCGCGCTCTGTCACATCACTAAAGGTGATCAGCACCGCGCCGCCTTCCACCGCGCCAATGCCAGAAATGTAACGCAGACTAACCTCGTAGGTGGTGTCCTGCGCGCCATCATTGGACAAATGCCGCGCGCTGCGGCTGCTGCGATCGGCAAGAGTTTTTTCAATGGCGCCGGTCATACTGGGCTGGCGTAGAATTGTCGCAAAGTGGCGGCCAAGGATCTGCTCCCCAAGCAGGGCACGGCCTTCCTTGTTGGCGCCAATGAAACGCTCAGTCTGGTCGACCAGAACAGAAGGCAGCGGCATGGCCTCAAGAAAACCCGCGATGACCTCTTGTTTCATTCCGCTCTCCAGTTGCAATCCGGCCCTGCTATCAGGGGAATGTAAAGGCTTTGTGGCAGTCTTTGGGCTCTACACCTTTTGCGCCAGATCAGACCGAGTTGCAGCCTCGTAGTCAGACTGGGCGCATCACGTCGCGGAACCGGCGCATGTTCTCCTGATAGTGCAGCGCACTGAGAGTGAGTTTCTGCGCCTGGGCCTCAGAAATCTCGCGCACCACCTTGCCCGGCGCGCCCATCACTAGGGAGTTGTCAGGGATCACCTTGTTTTCGGTGATCAACGCTCCTGCCCCAATCAGGCAGTTCTTGCCGATCTTGGCCCCGTTGAGCACCGTGGCCCCCATGCCAATCAAGCTGTTTTCGCCAATGGTGCAGCCATGCAGCATGACCTTATGGCCGATGGTGCAGTTCTTGCCCACGGTGAGCGGAAAACCTGCATCAATATGCATGACCACGTTTTCCTGCACATTGGCGCCTTCGCAGATGCGGATCTCTTCGTGATCGGCGCGAATGGTGCAGCCAAACCAGACCGAGGCGCCGGCTTCCAGCACCACTTTGCCGATCAGATTGGCATCCGGCGCCACCCAGGTATCCTCGTGCAGCTGTGGCTGATGGGCTCCAAGAGCATAGAGTGTCATGACATCTCCTCGAATTCGCTTTGCAAGACGCGCACATGGTCGGTCAGCTGTGGTTGCTGGATGCGGCGCAGGCGGGTGGCGGTGATGATGGTTTTCAGCGCCGCCTCGGTGGCGTCCAGATCATCATTGATCAACACATGGTCATAGCTGCCCCAGTGGCTGATCTCATCCCAGCTTTTCTCCATCCGGCGCTTGATGGTCTCGGCATCGTCCTGACCCCGGCTTTCCAACCGGCGGCGCAGCTCGGTAATCGAGGGCGGCAGCAGGAAAATCGACAAGGTGTGTTGGCCCAGTTCCGAGTTGCGGATCTGCTGGGCACCCTGCCAATCGATATCAAACAGGACGTCCTGGCCGTCTTCGATGGCCTCGCGCACCGGGCCTTTGGGGGAGCCGTAGAAATTGCCAAAAACATGGGCATGTTCCAGCATATCGCTTTCGGTCACCGCGGATTTGAAGTCATCCACTGAGACAAAGTGGTAGTCTTGGCCGTTGACCTCGCCGGGGCGCGGGTTACGGGTGGTGGCCGAAACAGAGAATGAAATACTGTCGTCCCAGCTGCGCAACCGCTTTGCCAGAGTGGATTTGCCTGCGCCGGATGGCGAGGACAGGATGATCAAAAGGCCGCGCCGATCTGCCATCAGGTCTTCTCCCTTGGAAATAGTCTGGGGTTATTCAATGTTCTGCACTTGCTCGCGCATCTGGTCGATCACTGCTTTCAACTCTAGACCGGTCGAGGTCAAGTCACTGTTGAGCGCTTTTGAACAGAGTGTGTTGGCCTCGCGGTTGAACTCCTGCATCAGGAAATCCAGTTTCCGCCCCACCGCGCCGCCAGTTGCCAACAGTTCGCTTGCGGCGGCAATATGGGCGCCAAGCCGGTCAATCTCTTCGGTAACGTCGGATTTCACCGCCAGCATCGCCAGTTCCTGTGCCACGCGATTGGCGTCTGCCCCGTCAGTGTTGTCCATGACCCTGGCAAGGTTGGCCTTCAGAGCCGCCGCCACCAGGGGTTTGCGCGCCTCGGCCTGCTCGGCTGCTAGGTCGGTCAAACGGCGCACTTCGGTCAGTTGATCCTGCAGGACCTGTGCCAGCGCTGCCCCTTCGGTTTCACGCATTTGAACGAATTCGGACAAAATGCTTTCAAATTCCTCTTTCATGGCGGCAACCAGCGGTGCCGGATCATCCTCACTCACCGAGGTTTCCAACACACCGCGAATAGAAAGCAGATCTGCGCCAGAGGTGACCGAGAGATCCACTCCGCAGGATTGCGCCATCTCTTCGGCTTCGGCCAGTGCCGCCAGCACCGATGTAAGCAAAGGCTTGTTCAGCGACAGCGTGCTGCCGCCCTCTTCGCTACGGTTGATGCGCAGGCCCAGGGAGACGTTGCCCCGCGCCAGTCTGGCCCCCATAACCCTACGCAGATGGGCCTCAAGCCCTTCCAGCCAGTCCGGCACCCGCAGCCGCAGATCCAGCCCCTTGGCATTGACCGATCGCACCTCCCAGCTCCAGCTATGCGCCGCAAGAGCGCCCTTCCCGGAAGAAAAACCGGTCATGCTTCGAATGGTCATAGATAGTGCCCCTTTTGATCCCTAAGCCCCTGAAAACACCGTCACAAGACCCGTATTCGTCGTACAGTCTAGCGCAAAAGGATAGGGCATTCACCCAAGGCGTTAACCATTGCTTTAAGTTTTAGTCCAAATTTGAATTACATTGTGGCATGTTAACTGCAAGGTAACCATCTAAACGGTACAAATAAGGCAGCCCTGAGGCTGTGTTTAGGACCAGATGGTAAGCGCCCCGGTCAACGTAAGGAAGAGCACATGTTTTTTGGCGGTAGCAAAAATTCAGAGCAGGAAAAGGGTCACAACAAGGTGGTTCCCATGAACAGTTTCCGTAATTCCATTTCGGTATCCCCGATGCGCCAGGCCGAAGCCTATTGGACAGCCCTACGCCGCGGTGATGACATTCCTAACCGGTCGCAGATTGATCCACGTGGCCTTGAAAACATTCTGTCGCAGACCTTCATTCTGGAACGCGTCGCCCCCGGCATCGCCCGCTTCCGTCTCGCAGGGCAAAAGGTCAACGAGATGGCCGGTATGGAAGTGCGCGGCATGCCGATCACTGCCTTCTTCACTCCCGAAGCGCGCAAACAGATGAGCGCGGCGCTGGAGCAGATGTTTGAAACGCCCTCGATTGTTGAAATTGATATGCAGACCGATGCCTCCCGTCTGCGCGGTCGCCGCGAAGCCCGCATGTTGCTGCTGCCGCTGCGCAGTGATCTGGGCGATGTGAGCCGTGCACTGGGTGTATTTGTCTCTGAGGGCAACCCAACCAGCACTTCGCAGCGTTTTGCCATCTCCTCGATCGAGATGCGGGCTGTCGGCAAATCTGTCGATGATACCGAGTTCAAAGCCAAGCCACGTGCGTCGGAAGAGGTGAACACGCCAAACCCTGACTTTGCAAAACTGCAATCCAAAATGGCGACTGAAACCTCTATTTTGCAGGAAGCGCGGGACATTGCGGATCGGAAGATCAAAAAGCCGGCCCGAGACACATCGCGTGCGGATCCGAAGAGCAAGTCGAAAACCTCACATTTGCGGCTGGTCTCCAGCCGCGATGAACCGGCCCACTAGTGAAAATTTTAGTCTGTTTCTAGTCTATTTGGTCATAGTCTAGTAAGCCAACGCCCTGTGGAAGAATTCCCGGGGCGTTTCCCTTTTTTCCGGGTAAGTGCCTGGCATCGAAGCCGTATTTCCAGGGGCTCGCCCCAAAAAAAGACCCGCCCCAAGTTCTTGAGGCGGGTCTTTGACTACAAAGGAGCGGCCGTTTGGCAATGCGTCTTTAGCTGGCCTCGGCCTGTTTGGCCTGGCGCTTGTTGCGCAGCTCTGACAGCTCTTCGGCGACCAGAAAGGCCAATTCCAGCGATTGGCTGGCATTGAGGCGAGGATCGCAGGCGGTGTGATAGCGGTCGCTCAGGTTTTCATCCGTCACAGCCCGCACCCCGCCGGTGCATTCGGTCACATCCTGGCCAGTCATTTCAAAATGTACGCCGCCCGGAATGGTGCCTTCGGCGCTATGCACTGCAAAGAAGTCCTGCACTTCGCGCAGCACGCTTTCAAAGGGACGGGTTTTGTAGCCGGTGGAGGATTTGATGGTATTGCCATGCATCGGATCGCAGACCCAGGTGACCTTGGCGCCCTCTTCCTCGACGGCCTTGACCAGGCGCGGTAGATGTTCGCTGACATTGCCGGCGCCAAAGCGGGCGATCAATGTCAGACGGCCCTCTTCGTTTTCCGGGTTCAGCCGCTCCATCAGCACCTTCAGGTCGTCAGCCGAGGTGGTGGGGCCACATTTCATGCCTATCGGGTTCAAAACCCCGCGGCAGAATTCAACATGGGCCCCATCTGGCTGACGAGTGCGATCGCCGATCCATAGCATATGGCCCGAGCCAGCCAGCCATTTCCCGGAGGTGGAATCCAGACGGGTCAGCGCCTCTTCATATTCCAGCAGCAGCCCTTCGTGGCTGGTGTAGAATTCGACCGTCTGCAGCGCGTGGGAGGCATCATTGTTGACGCCCGCGGCCTTCATGAAGTCGAGCGTATCGGTGATCCGGTTCGCCATCTGACGATAGGTCTGGGCCTTTTCGCTTTCGGTAAAGCCCAGGGTCCAGGCATGAACCTGATTCACATCGGCATAGCCACCGGTTGAAAAGGCGCGCAGCAGGTTCAGGGTTGCCGCTGCCTGGGTATAGGCCTGCAACATCCGCTTGGGATCGGGGATGCGCGAGTCAGCGGTGAAATCGAGATCATTGATGATATCGCCGCGATAGCTGGGCAGTTCCACACCATCCAGGGTTTCAATTGGCGCACTGCGCGGTTTGGCAAACTGGCCGGCCATGCGGCCAACCTTGACCACCGGCACCTTGGCACCATAGGTCAGCACCATAGCCATCTGCAGCATCACCTTGAAGGTGTCGCGGATAGCATCGGCGCTGAATTGCTCAAAGCTTTCGGCGCAATCGCCGCCCTGCAACAGGAAGGCCTCGCCGCGTCCGGCGGCAGCCAGATGTTGTTTCAGCCGCCGCGCCTCGCCGGCAAAGACCAGAGGCGGATATTTTGAAAGCTGCGCCTCGACGGCCCCGAGGGCCGCGGCGTCGGTATAGTCGGGCATCTGCACGCGGGGTTTGTTGCGCCAGGTTGCCTTTTGCCACTCACTCATAGCTTTTCTCCGCTTAAGAGGTCTTAATAGTAGAACGGATGCCATCTATACAAAAACGCTCTCGTGCTGGCCAGTTTAGATTTGCACCTCTTGACCCGGGTTCAAACCTGTGATCACGGTTTTCAGGTCTCACGCGGGGCTGACTTAGGAAAAGTCTCTCCCGGTGCATTCAAATTTTGCCAAGGATGTGCCCAATGCAAACCCACAAAAAACCGGCCGAAGCCCCCAAAGAAATCGGCCCCACAAAAAGATATGTCTTTGTTTTACTAGACAGATTCTCGATGCTCTCTTTTGCATCGGCGATGGAATGTCTCCGCATTGCAAACCGGATGGCCGGGCGTGAGGCCTATAGCTGGACCCTGCTGAGCGAAGCTGGCGAAAACGTGACCTGTTCTGCCGGAACCACCTTTGCGGTGGATGGGGATCTGGGCGATCTGCAGCGCGATGATACCATTCTGGTCTGTTCGGGCGTTAACGTTCAGGGCGCCACCAGCAAAAAGCTTTTGGCCTGGCTGCGCCGTGAAGCACGCAAAGGCGTGATGATCGGCGGGCTTTGCACTGCCTCCTATGTGCTGGCTAAGGCTGGGCTGCTGGATGGCAAGCGGGCGACAATTCACTGGGAAAACATTGATAGTTTTGCTGAGGAATTTGAAGAAGTCACTCTGACTAAATCGGTATTTGTTATTGATAACAATCGGCTGTCTACTGCGGGCGGGACCTCGTCGATTGACCTTATGCTAAAGCTTCTGGCCACGGACCATGGCGAAGAT
This sequence comes from Pseudophaeobacter sp., assembly GCF_039971195.1. Classification (GTDB taxonomy): domain Bacteria; phylum Pseudomonadota; class Alphaproteobacteria; order Rhodobacterales; family Rhodobacteraceae; genus Pseudophaeobacter. Next base: position 1,350 of record NZ_JBDWPJ010000062.1, on the reverse strand, counting down.
CTGGCAAATGCGGTGGCGGATCAGTTGATCTATTCCTCGATCCGCACCGATCAGGACACCCAGCGCCTGTCGATTCCGACACGTATCGGGGTGCGTCACCCAAAGCTGTCGATGGTGATCCAGATGATGGAGGCTAATATCGAGGAACCCATCAGCCCCTCGGTGCTGGCGCAGGATGTCGGCATGTCGACCCGGCAGCTGGAACGGCTATTCCGGCGCTACCTGAACCGGAGCCCAAAGCGCTACTATATGGAGCTCAGGCTGCAAAAGGCCCGCAACCTTTTGATGCAGACCGATATGAGCGTGATCAATGTGGCGCTGGCCTGTGGCTTTGCATCACCGTCGCATTTCTCCAAGTGTTACCGCTCACACTACGATACCACCCCCTACCGGGAACGTGGCAGCAAGTCTGGGACCGTGTGATTCTCCTGAAAAGCCGGTGGTGATTCTTCAGGCTGATTCCCAGCTGCTTTCCCTTGGACAGCCTCGGCTTTGACCCGCCTTTTCAAACCGGTCCGCCACTTTGGATCCAAAAATTTCACCCAGCGTTCTGCCTTGTGGGCGCGACGCTGGGTGGTCTTATCCAAATGATCAAAATTTGTGCAAAACTGGTTCTGCCTCAGAGGGTTGCCCTTGGGCGTACTGCGCACAGGCTCAGTAGTAGCGTGGCGTAATACCGTCAAACCTGAGGCTAAGAGCACCCTTCCCCTGCGACAAAAACGACAATCTTTTCTTCCCCTCGGGCCGCGTTCCCTGTAGAGCATCCGCCTCATCAGGCCAGCCCAAAAAGGTTGGTCAAAAAAATGAGAGCAAGCGCAGATCAAAATCCATTTCCAGGCCAAGAAGACTTTCCTTTTCAACGCCCCTTGCCTAGGATTTTGAAATGAACACACTTGTTCCAAAAAAAACTGGGAGAAAAATGATGAAAAAAATGATGATGGCCACTGCGGCCCTCGCCCTGACGGCTGGTACCGCCTATGCCGGCGGCCACGCCAAGGAAGTGAAGCTCGGCGTTTTGATCGGTTTCACCGGACCAATTGAATCGCTGACAGCCGCAATGGCCGCCGGCGCCGAAATGGCGATGGACGAAGTTACCAAATCCGGCAAGCTGCTTGATAGCGCAACTGTGACCTCGGTACGCGCCGACACCGGCTGCATCGACAACGGTCTGGCTGTTGCCAACGCCGAAAAGCTGATCGCCGAAGGCGCCAATGGCATCATCGGTGGTGACTGCTCTGGTGTGACCGGTGCGATCCTGCAGAACGTTGCCATTCCAAACGGCATGGTCATGGTTTCGCCCTCGGCAACCTCCCCTGGTCTGTCGACCATGGAAGACAACGGCTTGTTCTT
>NZ_JBDWPJ010000061.1:0-38902 GCF_039971195.1 Pseudophaeobacter sp. | reverse complement strand
TTTTTCCCGGACCCGAAGGCCGCCTCGAAGGCCGCTATCACCCCCAAAAAGAAAAAGACGCTCCTATTGCTATTGTTCTGCACCCGCACCCTCAGTTCGGCGGCACCATGAACAACAAGGTCGTCTACAACCTGCATTATGCGTTCTACAATATGGGTTTTACCGTTTTGCGGTTTAACTTCCGTGGCGTAGGCCGGTCGCAGGGTGAATATGATCAGGGTATTGGTGAGCTGTCAGATGCGGCCTCGGCGCTGGATTATCTGCAGTCGATGAACAACAACTCCAAACATTGCTGGGTTGCTGGATTCTCTTTTGGCGCCTGGATCGGCATGCAACTCTTGATGCGCCGCCCGGAAATCACCGGCTTTATTTCGGTGGCCCCGCCCGCCAATATGTATGACTTCTCTTTCCTGGCGCCCTGCCCCTCGTCTGGCCTGATCATCAACGGCACCTCTGATCGGGTGGCGCCACCTGCGGATACCGTCAATCTGGTCAACAAGCTGCACGAACAAAAAGGCATCACTGTCACCCATACCGAAGTTGAAGGCGCAGACCACTTCTTCCAGGGTGATCATATGGATACCTTGATGGATCACACCACAGACTATGTGAAACGTCGCCTGACAGAGAATACACGCTAATGGGGACCATCGAAAAGCTGGGTGAAAAGCTGGCTATCGATACGCTCAAGGTCCAGGATGCCATTGGCGAGGATCGCTTTTATATGGAGGTTGCCCAAGAGCTTGGGGCAGCCTCTCAATCCTTGGAAGAAGCCTTTTTGACGGAAATTCGCGTGCGCCTTGCAGAGCGCAAAGCCCGCGATTTCATTGCCGCCAAACTGGCACAGGTCCAAAGCGACCTGGAAGAGAAAGTCAAAAAATGAGTGACCGAATTCGCGCCCAGTTTGCCTTTTTACTGGAGGCAGACAGGCTGCGCGGGATCGAACGGCAGAACCTGATCCTCGATTGTTCCCGGCGTGAGAATTCAGCAGAACACAGCTGGCATCTGGCGCTTTATGCTCTGGTGCTGGCCCCCTTTGCCGCCCCAGAGGTCGAGATCAGTCGGGTTATTCAGATGCTCCTGCTGCATGATCTTGTCGAGATCGACGCAGGCGATCACCCGATCAGTGACGATGTGGATTGGGGCGCGGTGGAACAGGCGGAAAAAGCCGCCGCTAAACGGCTGTTTGGACTTCTGCCCGAGGATCAGGGCAATGCTTTGCATACCCTTTGGCATGAATTCGAACAGGCCGAGAGTGCAGATGCGCGGTTTGCCAAGCAGCTGGATCACTGCCAACCGATTTTTCAGACACTTTACGGTGCAGATCCGGTTCCTGAACATATCGAAGTGGTGCGCGGTAACCTGTTTGGCGGCCGGGCAGCGGCCCTGAAAGAAACCTTCCCGCAGGCCTATGATCACGCAGTGGATTTGCTGGGCCATGCTAGGGATCGGGATGTGTCAGAGCTGACCATCCGTTTGCCTTTTTTGAACGCAGCCGAAGCGCTCAAAACCATTGTGCGAGCCACTTGGCTCGGCGATGGCTCGCGAGCAGAGAACTCTGCCGAACACAGCTGGCATATCATGCTTTATGGCTGGATCCTGGGTGAGTATGCGGTGCAACCCATTGATACAACGCGTGTCATCAATATGCTCTTGCTGCATGATATTGTCGAAGTCGATGCCGGAGACACGCCTATCCACGGCGCGCTTTCACCCGAGGCGCTGGCCGAACAGGAGGCGTTGGAGCAGGCTGCGGCTGATCGCCTGTTTGGTCTTCTGCCGAAATCCCAAGACATTGAGTTTCGCGGGCTTTGGGATGAGTTTGAGTCTGCGGAAACTGCGGATGCTGTCTTTGCCAAATCTATCGACAGGGTGCAGCCAGTTTTGCTCAATCTGCTGAATGGCGGCGGCAGCTGGCTGGACTATGATGTCAGCCTGGCGCAACTGGACAGCCGGGTGGGCGTAAAGGTCACGCGCGGCGCCCCGGCTGTTTGGGACCATGTCCGTGCCGAGGTCACTCCGTGGTTTGAAGAAAACGGCCGCGCATAAGAAGTTAGCCAGGGCAATTAAGGTCGATCACTTGCCGGGACGGGTCAAATTCAGAGACCTCAGCCCTGTCCGCGGAAAGGGTCAGAAACCCTCCCGCTGGCAGTTGCTTCCAGCCATCTTGCTCCTGTTCCAGAGGTTCTGACACCACAGCCCAGCCCTGACGGCTCTCGCTCCAGCGATAGTACAAAGATGGGGCGATATGATCCGAGGAATAGCGTACCGCATAGAGGCTCTGCCCATCTGACAAGGCGGCCGAGAGTCGCATATGCGGTGTTGTTCCCCTGTCGCGCGACAGGCTTTCCAGCTTGGCCACTGCCCGTTCCATCGCGCCCAAAGGATCCTGATCGATCCCCTCTTTCAAGGCTAGCAGAAACAAGACCTCGCTGTCGGTGGCGCCTTTTCGGTGGGGATAGAGCTCATCCGGGATGCACATATCTGCGTAGCGGCGGAAGGTCTCAAAGCCTCCGACCTGGCCATTGTGCATGAAGGACCAGTGCCCGGCGGCAAAAGGGTGACAGTTGTTGCGACTGATGGCCGAACCGGTCGAGGCCCGCACATGCGACAGGAACAGCCCCGATTTCACCTGATGCGCCAAGGCCCGCAGGTTGGTATCGGACCAGGCTGGATAAACATCGCGGTAAAGCCCTGGCTCTGGCCGGTTGTCATACCAGGCGACTCCAAACCCGTCGCCGTTTGTACTGGTCTTGCATTCCGTCGCAACCTGGCTTTGTGCCACCAGAGAATGACCGGGACGAGAGATGATGTCTTCGAGGTAGATTGGCGATCCCAGATAGGCGGCCCAACGACACATGTAACCTGAACTCCTGTAAGCTAGTGGTCCGGCTGATACAGTGCGGATTGCCGAGGGTCGATTGCCCCAGGTGCACAGGTACCTGTTCAATGGTGCAAAACCCGCGCGCTCAATGCGGCCGGGTGAGGTTAGCGCCAAAAAGTAAAAATTCTGCCGTTTCCAGACTGTTTTCCCACTCACGGCTCAGATATGGCGAGGGAATGTGGAGCTGTGCTCCAGCCTGTCAGAAGGATCGCAGCATGCCCATTCACTACCTTTACCTGATCGTCGCCGTCATCGCCGAAACCATTGGCACCACGGCACTGCAGGCCAGCCAGCAGTTCACCCGGCTGGGACCGTCGCTCTTGGTTTTTGCCGCCTATGGGTTTTCCTTCTACATGATGGGTCAAACACTGAAATACATGCCGGTCGGGCTGGTCTATGCTATCTGGGCCGGACTGGGTATTGTGCTCATCGCCTTTATTGGATTGGTGATGTTTGGCCAGCGGCTCGACCTGCCTGCCATCATCGGCATTGGCCTGATCATCGCAGGCGTGCTGGTTATCCACCTGTCTTCCTCTTCGTCCGGCCACTGATCAAGGGCTGCGAAGTGGGGCTCCTATCGGCTTCTGCGACGCCCCCGCGCCGCAAAAAGGGAAAAAACAGCAGGTAAATACGCAGTATTGTTGCAGCTTTGGCCCCAGAGCCCAATTGCGACGTATTTCTGCTGGCCTTTGGCGTGAGATCGGGCTATGCGCGGCGCAACTTCCTTACAAAGGCTGACGACGTCATGGACATGCGCAACATTGCGATCATTGCTCACGTGGACCACGGGAAAACCACCCTGGTTGATGAGCTGCTGAAACAATCCGGCGCCTTCCGCGAGAACCAGGCTGTGGCTGAACGTGCCATGGACAGCAACGACCTGGAACGCGAACGGGGCATCACCATTTTTGCCAAACCCACTTCGGTGGAATGGAACGGCACCCGGATCAACATCGTTGATACTCCCGGCCACGCCGATTTTGGCGGCGAAGTTGAACGGATCCTGTCGATGGTCGACGGTGTTGTGCTGCTGGTGGATGCCGCCGAAGGCCCAATGCCGCAGACCAAGTTTGTGACCTCCAAGGCCCTAGCCCTGGGCCTGCGCCCTATCGTGGTGCTGAACAAGGTCGACAAGCCCGACGCCGAGCCTGACCGGGCGCTGGACGAATGCTTTGATCTCTTTGCGTCGCTGGACGCAACCGAAGATCAGCTCGACTTCCCACATATGTATGCCTCGGGCCGAAACGGTTGGGCTGACGCTGATCTGGACGGCCCTCGCAAGGATCTGCACGCACTGTACAATCTGATCGTCAACCACGTGCCTGAACCCAAGCAGATCAAACGCCAAAGCGAAGATTTCCGTATGCTGGCCACCACCCTGGGCTCTGATCCCTTTGTAGGCCGCCTGCTGACTGGTCGCGTTGAAAGCGGCACCTTGAAGGTCGGCGCGACCGTGCAGGCGCTGTCCCGCATTGGCCAAAAGATTGAACAGTTCCGCGTCACCAAAATCCAGGCCTTCCGTGGTCTGGCGCAGCAGGACATCGACGAAGCCCAGGCCGGCGATATCGTCTCGCTGGCCGGTATGACCAAGGCTACAGTTGCTGATACAATCTGCGCGCTGGCCGTGGATGAAGCCCTTGACGCCCAGCCAATCGATCCGCCTACCATCACCGTAACTTTTGGCATCAATGACAGCCCACTGGCGGGTCGTGATGGCAAAAAGGTTCAGTCTCGGGTTATCCGTGACCGCCTGATGAAAGAAGCAGAAGGCAATGTCGCGATCAAAATCACTGACACACCTGGCGGCGATGCCTTTGAAGTTGCCGGCCGTGGTGAACTTCAGATGGGTGTTCTGATCGAGAACATGCGCCGTGAAGGGTTTGAGCTGTCGATTTCGCGTCCTCAGGTTCTGATGAAAGAAGTCGATGGTGTCCGCATGGAGCCTATCGAGGAAGCCACCATCGACGTCGATGACGAATACTCCGGTGCTGTGATTGAGAAAATCACCGGTGCCCGCAAGGGCGAGCTGGTTGAGATGCGCCCCGCAGGCGCAGGCAAGACCCGTATTATCGCACATGTGCCGTCCCGTGGCCTCATTGGTTACCACGGGGAATTCCTCACCGACACCCGCGGAACCGGCGTTTTGAACCGCGTCTTCCACGGCTGGGCGCCGCACAAGGGCTCCATTCCAGGTCGCCGAGCTGGCGTGCTCTTGTCGATGGAAAGCGGTCAGTCCGTAGCCTATGCGCTGTGGAACCTCGAAGATCGCGGCAAGATGTTTATCGGTTCGCAGGTCGATATCTATCAGGGCATGATCATTGGTGAACATTCCCGTGAAAACGATCTGGAAGTGAACCCGCTGAAAGGCAAGAAGCTGACCAACGTTCGGGCTTCTGGTACCGACGAAGCGGTCCGTCTGACCACGCCGATCACCCTGTCGCTGGAAGAGGCCATCGCCTATATCAATGACGACGAGCTGGTGGAAGTCACACCAAACTCAATTCGTCTGCGCAAACGCTACCTCGACCCACACGAGCGCAAGCGTATGGCCCGTGAAAACGGCTAAACCACTGAACCAAAAAAGAATTGAAAGGACGCCTTTGGGGCGTCCTTTTTCGTTTCATGAGCAAGATTTTTGTTCCAAGCTACAAAGCTACAAAGCTACAAAGCTACAAAAGAGAAAAGGGCCCCAATCAGGAACCCTCTTCAATCCAAATCATGCTGAGATTTGAATTACTCGCTGGTCTCTACAACCATCAGCTCCCGTTCGGATGCGCCGCGGGCATGGCTCAGTGCTTCCTGGTATTCCGGGCTGTGGTAGCAGTCCACGGCAGCTTCGACGCTGGGGAATTTGGCCACCACATTGCGCGGGCGCTCCTTGCCTTCCAGCTGAACAAAACGGCCACCCCGGGCAATGAACTCGCCGCCGGCCTTGGCCACGGCAGGGCCAGCCAGTTTGGCATATTTACCATAGGCTTCTTCATCAGTGACGGTGACATGTGCAATCCAAAGTGCGGGCATGGGGAAACCTCCGGGTGTTGCCTGGCTTTTGTGTAGCATAGATAATTGACCGGTGGCGTCGATCAAAATTTTGACCATTTGGTCTACAAAAGGAAAAACGCCCCCAGTTCAGACAACTGCGGGCGTTTGTTTATTCAAAAACTTGCAGAGCGGCAGTGGTCAGCCCGCTAAATAGGTCTCGGCTGCTGCAATAGCCGCTTCGGCACCAGAAAAATCCTTGCCGCCACCCTGTGCCATATCGGGACGGCCACCGCCGCCCTTACCGCCAACGGCCGGAACCGCCGCACGCAGAACCTCAACGGCCGAAACGTCAGAGGTCAAATCATCAGTAACGCCAGCTGCTACCGCGACCTTGCCACCGTCATCGGCTATCAAAAGGATCACGCCCGAGCCGATGCTTTGCTTGTGGGCATCGATCAAACCGCGCAGATCCTTGCCGGACACCCCTTCCAGGGCCTGAGCGAGGAACTTCTTTCCGCCGATCTCCTTGGCCTCGGCACCACCGCCGGCACCTCCACCCATGGCAAGCTGTTGTTTCAGGTTGGAAATCTCATTCTGAAGAGCCTTGCGTTCCCCCATCATGGATTTCAAACGCTCCATCACCTCAGCCGGTTGCGCTTTGAGCGTGCCGGCAATTTCTGCCATCTGACCCGCCGTGCGCTCCAGATGATCAAAGGCGGCGGCGCCTGTCAGCGCCTCGATCCGACGGACACCCGCTGAAGAGGCACTGTCGCCAAGAATGACAAAAGTTCCAATATCGCCGGTCTGGCGGACATGGGTACCACCGCAAAGCTCGATCGAATAGGTGTCACCCCCCTGGCCTTTGCCAGTCTCGGCTAGGCCCATAGAGACCACGCGAACTTCGTCGCCGTATTTTTCACCAAACAGCGCCTGCGCGCCCAGGGCACGGGCATCATCCGGGGTCATGATCCGGGTTTCAACCGGGGTGTTCTGGCGAATAAAGGCGTTCACATCAGCGGAGACTTTGGAGAGTTCCGCCTCGCTCAAGGCCTTGGTATGGCTGAAGTCAAACCGAAGGCGATCATCGGCATTCAGCGAACCGCGCTGCGCCACGTGGTCGCCAAGTGCTTCGCGCAGGGCCTCGTGCAACAGGTGCGTGGCTGAATGGTTGGCGCGAATGGCAGAACGACGGCTGGGATCAACCGTCAACTGCGCCGGGGAACCTGCAGTAACCAGCCCTTCAACCACCTCGCCCATATGAATAAAGACACCAGCGGCCTTTTTGGTGTCGGTGACGCGGATCACTCCTCCATCGACGCGGATCTCACCGCTGTCGCCAACCTGGCCGCCGGATTCGGCGTAGAATGGGGTCTGGTTCAGCACCAGCTGCACGGCATCGCCCTGCCCGGCCTCTTTGACTTCACCGCCTTCTTTGACCAAGGCCATAATCTGGCCTTCGGCGCTTTCGGTTTCATAGCCAAGGAAATCTGTGGCGCCATGCTGGTCGGCGATGTCGAACCACACGGTGCTATCGGCGCTTTCACCCGATCCGGCCCAGGCGGCGCGCGCCTTGGCTTTTTGTTCTGCCATGGCGCTGTCAAAGCCATCGGTGTCGACCTCACGACCCTTTTCGCGCAGGGCATCCTGCGTCAGATCCAGTGGGAAGCCGTAGGTGTCATAGAGCTTGAAAGCAGCGGCTCCAGGCAGTGGCGCGCCTTCATCAAGATCTGAGACCTCGTCATCAAGCAGTTTCAAACCACGCTCAAGTGTTTGTTTGAAGCGGGTTTCCTCCAGCTTCAGCGTTTCTTCGATCATCGACTGCGCCTGGCCAAGCTCTGGGTAGGCAGCGCCCATCTGCTGCACCAGCGCAGGCACCAGGCGATGCATCACCGGATCCTTCGCCCCCAGCAGATGCGCATGGCGCATGGCGCGACGCATGATGCGGCGCAGCACATACCCACGACCGTCGTTGGAGGGCATAACCCCATCGGCCATCAGGAAGGAGGTGGAACGCAGGTGATCCGCGATCACCCGGTGGTGCACATTCTGATCCCCATAGGGGTCAGAGCTGGTGACATCCGCCGAGGCTTCGATCAGCGACTTGAACAGATCAGTATCATAGTTGTCATGGCTGCCCTGCAGCAATGCGCCGATCCGCTCCAGCCCCATGCCGGTATCGATGGACTGCATGTCCAGGGGTGTCATCGAGCCATCTTCGAACTTTTCGTTCTGCATGAAGACCACGTTCCAGATCTCGATGTAGCGGTCACCGTCTTCCTCGGGCGAACCGGGAGGGCCACCCCAGATATGGTCACCGTGGTCATAGAAAATCTCGGTGCAGGGACCGCAGGGGCCGGTGGGGCCCATTTGCCAGAAGTTATCCGCTGTATCGATGCGGATAATGCGATCCTCGGGAACTCCGAGCTTCTTCCAGATCGCAAAAGCCTCGTCATCGGTGTGGTAAACCGTTGTCAAAAGGCGGTTTTTATCGATGCCAAATTCCTTGGTGATCAACTCCCAGGCAAAGGGGATGGCCTCTTCCTTGAAGTAATCTCCAAAGGAAAAGTTCCCCAGCATTTCAAAAAACGTATGGTGGCGCGCAGTATAGCCGACATTGTCGAGGTCATTGTGTTTGCCACCGGCGCGCACGCATTTCTGCGAGGTGGTGGCGCGCTGGTAGTCACGGGTCTCAACCCCGGTAAAGAGGTTTTTAAACTGCACCATGCCTGAGTTCACAAACATCAGGGTGGGGTCATTGCGCGGCACCAGCGGGCTGGAATCGACCACCTCGTGGCCCTGTTTGGCAAAATAGTTCAGGAAGGTGGAGCGGATGTCGTTCAGCGTCGCCATGGATAGGGATCCTTTGCGGGCAATGTTCAAGGTTGGAAAGAGGTTTATCCCCCCAACCTGCCCCTGTCCACAGCCTGCGCTACGCCAATGAACGTAAAAAGGACGCAGGATTGCCTGCGCCCTTTGATAAGACCCGTTTGACCAAACCCCAAAGGGGCTTAACCCTCGAGAATGTCATCCTCATCGCCCGCATCGGGGCGGTCAAAATCCAGCCCATGGGCGGCGCGGATCTTGTCTTCGATGTCATAGGCGATGGCCTGATGGTCGCGCAGGAACTGTTTGGCGTTTTCACGCCCCTGCCCGATCCGTTCATCCCCATAAGAGAACCAGGACCCGGATTTATTCACCACGCCGGCAGCAACGCCAAGGTCAAGCAGTTCTCCCATTTTGGAGATGCCTTCGCCATACATGATGTCGAATTCAACCTGCTTGAAGGGCGGTGCCACTTTGTTTTTCACGACTTTAACGCGGGTGGCATTGCCAACAATTTCGTCGCGATCTTTGACAGCGCCAATGCGGCGAATGTCCAGACGAACAGAAGAGTAGAATTTCAAGGCGTTACCGCCGGTTGTTGTCTCGGGCGAGCCGAACATAACGCCAATCTTCATCCGAATCTGGTTGATGAAAATCACCATACAGTTGGAGCGACTGATCGAACCGGTGAGCTTGCGCATGGCCTGGCTCATCAGCCGGGCCTGAACGCCCACATTGGAATCACCCATATCGCCTTCGAGTTCGGATTTTGGCGTAAGCGCCGCCACCGAGTCGACGATGACCATATTGACCGCACCGGAGCGCACCAATGTATCGGTGATTTCCAAGGCCTGTTCGCCAGTATCTGGCTGCGAAATCAGCAGCTCATCCAGATCAACACCCAGTTTGGCTGCATATTGCGGGTCCAGCGCGTGTTCCGCGTCCACAAAGGCGCAAACGCCGCCCTTTTTCTGCTGCTCAGCTGCACAATGCAGGGTGAGCGTGGTCTTGCCCGAGCTTTCCGGCCCGTAGATCTCAACGATCCGCCCCATCGGCAACCCGCCAATGCCCAGGGCAATATCCAGACCCAAAGAGCCAGTTGAACTGGCCTCGATCTCTTGGATAGCCCCGTCGCCCAATTTCATAATTGAGCCCTTGCCGAACTGCCGTTCAATCTGTGCAAGCGCGCTGTCGAGCGCCTTTTGCTTGTCACCGCTTACTTTGTTTTTCATGGTCAAAAGATCCGCCATAGTCCCTTGTCCCTTTCTATGTGTCATAGAGCTGCGTGCGCAGCAATCACTGCTTTGTTCGCCTCTTGTTCCTTATGGGACCAAAAAGAGAACAAAGCAAACACAAACTTCACCTGTTCAGCGTGGAGGCTGGATGTTAGATAGGGGGGGCAGGCGTGAATTCATCTTATTTCAAAGGGTTTGGAACGGGAAATGCTGGTATTCTATGACGAAAAGCTTGCCTTGCTTTCGGTTCCCAAAACCGGAACATCCGCCTATCAGGAGGCCCTGCAAACCCGCGCGGATCTTGTCATAACCGACCCGCCCGAGCTGAAACACGCGCCGCTTTATCGCTACAACCGGTGGATTCGGCCTATGTTCGAACGTGTCTGTGGCGTGGAACTCGAAGTGGCGGCGGTGATGCGGGAACCGGTGAGCTGGCTGGGCAGCTGGTATCGCTTCCGTCAGCGTCCCTTTATGGATGGCAAGGCCAACTCCACCAAAGACATCAGTTTTGATGATTTTGTACGCGGCTATTGCAAAGGTCAGCAGCCCGGATTTGCAAATGTCGGCAGCCAGGCTAAATTTTTGGAAACCCAAAAGAACGGCTGCCACGTCACCCATCTGTTTCGCTACGAGGATCAACCACACATTCAGACCTTTCTGGAACAGCGCCTGAGTGTCAAAATCGAGCTGCAAAAGGTCAATGTCAGCCCGGTGATGGATCTGTCACTCAGCCCCGAGGTGGAAGCGCTTTTCCGTCGCAAAAAGCCCGAGGAATTCGCGCTCTATGACAGTATCAGCCAGGACTAACTGGGCGATAAACTGGTAGAGCTTTACTGAAACTGGGCGTGAACTATTTCCGTCAACTGGGTGAGTGAGAAGGGTTTTGGCAGGAAAACCGAATTGGGCACATCCGGCTCGGATTCGCCAAAGGCACCTTCGGCATAGCCAGACACAAAGACGACGCGTGTATCTGGCCGGGTCTTGAGTGCTTCGCGCACCCAGGTTGGTCCGTCCATCCCCGGCATCACCACATCCGTCACAAAGACGTCCACCTCAAGGCCCGGATCCTCTAGCGTGCGCAGGGCGTCCTCTGCCGATTCAGCCTCCAACACGGTATAGCCGCGCATACGAAGCGCGCGCGAGGCGAAGGCCCGCACTGGCGCCTCGTCTTCCACCAAGAGAACGACACCTTCACCGTGCTGCGGTGCCGGAGCGGCTTTGGGCGCCTCGGGCGCAGGTTCTACGGCTTCGTCATCTTCGCCTTCCTGATAGACCGGGAAGAACAGGGTGAACTGGGTGCCCTTGCCTGGCACTGAGTCGACAAAGATAAAGCCACCTGTTTGTTTTACGATGCCATAGGCGGTCGATAGGCCAAGGCCCGTGCCTTCGCCAGTGCGTTTGGTGGTGAAAAACGGCTCAAAGACTTTCTGCAGCTTGTCGGCCGAGATGCCGACCCCTTCGTCGCTGACCTTGACAGTAACCCAGTTGCCTTCGGGCACCGAAGCCCGGTCACGCTTCAAAGGCTGGTCCAGTGTTACCGCCTCGGTGCGGACACGGATTTCGCCGCCATTGGGCATGGCGTCACGCGCGTTCACCACCAGGTTCATCAGCACCTGCTCCAGCTGGCGCTTATCCGCCCGGATCGAACGCATCACCGGGTCGTGGCTGAGCGTCAGCGTCACCTTCTCCCCCACCAGACGGTTGAGCAGATGGGTCAGATCCGAAAGGGTATCGCGTACATCCAACACCTCGGGCAGCAGGGTCTGTTTGCGCGAGAAAGCCAGGAGCTGGCTGACCAGTGAGGCCGCCCGGTTGGCGTTTTCATGGATCTGGATCAGATCGCCATAGTCCTGATCGCCCTGATCATGGCGCAGCAGTAACAGGTCACAATGACCTGAAATCGCGGTCAAAAGATTGTTGAAGTCATGGGCGACGCCACCCGCCAGCTGGCCAATCGCCTGCATCTTCTGGCTTTGCACAAATTGTGCTTCCAGGGTTTTCAGCTCGGTGGCATCATTCAGCACCGCAATCAGGATGGTATTGCCTTCTTCCACCGCGCGGGTCAGCGTCACCTGAACAAAGACTTCTTTGTCCGGGCGCGACAGGCGCAGGAATTCGGATTTATTGGAGGCCAGACCATCGGCTGTGTCGCGCAGCCAATCCGACATCGGCCGCCCCAGCCCTTCCATCAGCTGCGCCAGCTTCAGGTTGTCACGGGTCTCCACCCCCAGCATCGACATCGCCATCTTGTTCAATGATAGAATGTCACCTGAAGGCGCCAATTTGATAAAGGGTACCGGCATATGCTCAAAGCTGGTCTGCTGGCTTTGCAGCTCCGTGCTGTTCACTTCCATCAGGAACAGTTCTGAGCGCCCCTGCGTGCGGTTCAGCTCGGTCACCAGAACGTCCAGCGGGCCGTTTTTGGTGGTGATGGTATTGATTTCACCACTGCTTACGGGAAGAGTCACAAACAGCCGGTCAGTGGACTTCACCCGCTCGCCGACCAGTTTTCGCGCCGCTTCGTTCATGAACAGGACCGCCCCGGTGCGGCCAACGGTGATCATCGGAATGGGCACCGCTTCCGAGCCCCGGCCACTTTGCCGCTCGGCAATATCTTCGACCCGCCACAGGAAACTGCCGCCGTTCATCTGATGCACCGCGAGGCGAACATGGCCGCGACGGGTTACGATATCTTCACGTGCGGCGCCTTCAAACCGCGCCCGGCTTTGCAAGCGAAACAGCACCGCCGAAGGGTTGGCCAGAACTGAGCGAAGGGCAGCGGCCAGGGTCTCTGGCTGATTGTCCTGAAACCGGTTTTGGGCCGCCTGGTTACAGGCGTGGATGGTGCCGTCATCATCGGTAACAAAACTGGGCGTGGCGTCCTTTTCGATAAAACCAGTCAGCAGTTCTACCGCCATGGCGCGCGCATTCATCCGCAGCCGGGTTTGAAACAACAACAGCAAGGCCACAGCCAGAAGGGTCAAACCAACCGTCAAAAGCCCTCGCAGCACCCAGTCTGGAAGCGCAAAGAAACTCGGCACTATCATGAGCCCGATTGACAGGGCCAGAGTCGCCAAAAGGCGCAGGTTTTCGGGCTGGTAAATCCGCAAGGCGGGCACAGATGAGTTTTGGCGACCGGACATTGCGGCTCCATCTTCAGGATTGGTACCCGCCATAACGCGGCTAAAGTCTTAAAGCCACGTTAAGGGAGATGTAGCTTTCCTGTGGATTTACTTAACAACCCGCATCCGCACGCGTCAACACAGTGACAAAGAAGCCATCTGTACCATTTTGGACCTGCCAGGCCTTTTGAGCCACCACACTCCAGCCTTCATGTTGCTCCAGAAAGCTTTGAATCTGCGCAGAGTTTTCCTCGTCCAGCATCGAACAGGTGGCATAGGCCAGATGGCCAGTTGGCGCGACCAGAGCCGCGGCATCTTCCAGGATTTGACGTTGAGAAATCCGGATCTCATCCAGCATGACACGGGTAAGACGCCATTTACCTTCAGGTGCCCGCCGCCAGGATCCGGTCCCGGAACAGGGCACATCGCAGAGCACCAGATCAAACGGCGCGCTGCTATCCAGCTCATCCTCAGAAAGACAGGTGATATCCGCCCCGGCCCGTTGAGCACGGAGCGGCAGGTCGTTCATCCGGGAAGGATTGGCATCATGGGCAAAGAGATCCAGCTTGGCCTTGGCCGCCATGGCAAGGCTTTTGCCGCCGCCACCTGCGCAATAGTCCAGCACCCGCATGCCATCTCGCAAGGGCAGCGCATCGACCACCGCTTGGCTGGCAGCATCCTGCAGCTCTACCAGGCCATCGGCAAAACAGGCGCTGTTGCGCACCCGGCGCTGGCCCTCGGTGACGTTGAGCGCGGTCTCACTGGCCAGATGCGCCTCACAAGAGATGCTTTCTTCTGCCAGGGCCTCGATTGCGGCGATACGGTTGCTGCGCAGCAGATTGACCCGCAGATGTACCGGTGCACGCGATTGCAGGGCAATGGCCGCAGCCTTGCATTCGTCGCCCAGGCTTTCCTGGAAGGAGGGCCAGATCCAATCGGGGATATCCAGACGCTCAGCCTCTGAGCCAAAATTTTCCGGCTCCGTCTTTTCGGCCTCGCTTAGCTCTGCCGGTCCATAACCCTGCCCATTAAACACCGTCTCAGGGTCAGTGCCATCGGCGCGTAAGGAACCAAGGACCAAGCCACGGCCAGTCTGGGCACCGCCCAGAACCGCAAAAGAACGACGGCAGCGCAGCGCAGTAAAGACATGATCGCGCACTGCGGCGCGGTCCTTGGAGCCGGCATAGCGATTGCGCCGTCCCCAGGAGGTCAGCGCCTTTTCAGCCGCTTCCCCCTCGAGGATCAGATCAAGGATTTCGATGGCCGCCTGCTGGCGGGCAGCCGGGGTCATGCCCAGGCTCCAAAGCTACAAAGGGTCATCGTCATCTTTCCAATCTTATTAGCCGATACGGTAGTTCGGGCTTTCACGTGTGATCTGAACGTCATGCACATGGCTTTCCTTCAGGCCCGCACCGGTGATACGCACAAAGGAACAGTCCTTGCGCATCGCCGCAACGGTGGCGCTGCCGGTATAGCCCATGGCGGCGCGCAAGCCGCCAACCAGCTGGTGGATCACCGCATTGGCAGTGCCTTTGTAAGGCACCTGCCCTTCGATGCCCTCCGGCACCAGCTTGTCGCTGGCGGCGTCCTTTTGGAAGTAACGATCCGCCGAGCCCCGCGCCATCGCCCCCAATGAGCCCATGCCACGATAGGATTTGAACGAACGGCCCTGATAGAGGATTACCTCTCCGGGGCTTTCATCAGTGCCGGCGATCATCGAGCCCACCATGGCGCAGGAGGCACCGGCAGCGATGGCCTTGGCAAAATCGCCAGAAAACTTGATGCCACCATCGGCAATAACCGGGGTGTCCCCGGCGGCAGCGGCGCAGTCCATGATTGCGGTTAGCTGTGGCACACCCACACCGGCCACCATTCGCGTGGTACAGATCGAGCCTGGCCCGATGCCAACCTTGATGGCATCCGCGCCCGCATCAATCAGTGCGGATGTGGCAGCGCCAGTGGCGACATTGCCGGCAATGACCTGCACATTGGGGTATTGCGCCTTGATCCGCTTCACTGCTTCCAGCACGCCAGCAGAGTGGCCATGGGCAGTATCGACCACCACAATATCCACGCCGGCGTCAATCAGCTGTTCCGAGCGGGCAAAACCGCTATCACCAACCGAGCTGGCAGCCGCAACCCGCAAACGGCCCAGCTCATCCTTGCAGGCGGTTGGGTTCAGCACCGCCTGTTCGGTGTCTTTCAGGGTCAACAACCCGGTCAGCTTGCCCTCGCCATCGGTGACCAGCAGCTTTTCGATGCGACGGGCGCGCATCATCGATTTGGCCTCATCCAGATCGGCGGGCTCTTGCAGCATCGCCAGATTGTCCGAGGTCATCATCACCGAAACCGGGGTATCGTCATCGCTGGCAAAGCGCATATCGCGATTGGTGACGATGCCGACGACCCGGCCCTCTTCATCCACCACCGGAAAACCAGTGACGCGGTAGCGTTCCTGCAGCGCCTTGGCATCGGCCAGGGTCTGGCTGGCCAACAGGGTAATTGGGTTATAGACGATACCGCTTTCAAAGCGTTTGACCCGGCGCACCTGTTTGGCCTGCTCATCTGCATCCAAGTTTTTGTGGATCACACCCATGCCGCCGGCCTGGGCCATGGCAATGGCCATGCGGGCCTCGGTCACGGTATCCATCGCCGAGCTCATCAGCGGAATATTCAGATCGATACTGCGCGTCACACGCGTGCGTGTATCCGCTGTGCTGGGCAGGACGTCAGACGCGCCTGGAACCAGTAGAACATCATCAAAGGTGAGTGCCTCACGAATCTGCATTTGCTACCCCTATGCAAAACCCCGTTTGACGGTGACCCTATTGCACAGAAGAGGAGGAGTGAAAAGAGCAGGTTCCAAGAAATCCTGCAACGCAGCATTTTCTTACCTGCTTTGGCTTGACCCTGTTTCTGGTTTTGGCTGATCTAGGTCAAAGTTGTTTTACTCCCAGCCGTTATGCCAAGACCTATTGCGAACAGACCTTTAGGAGCACCCCATGGCGGCGTCTCAACCCTCTTCCTCGGGCCCATTGTCCGGCCTCACCATTGTCGACCTGACCCATGTGCTGGCCGGTCCCTATGCCTCGATGACGCTGGCGGATCTTGGCGCGCGCGTGATCAAGGTGGAACGCCCCGGCAGCGGCGACGACACCCGCGCCTTCCCGCCCTTCAAGGGGGAGGACAGCGCCTATTTTGCAGCCATCAACCATGGCAAAGAAAGCATCGCACTGGACCTGAAGTCCCCCGAGGACCGGGTTGTTTTTGAACGGCTTTTGTCACAGGCGGATGTCATGTTGGAGAACTACCGTCCCGGGGTGATGGAGCGTATGGGCTATGGTTGGGAGGCGCTGCATGAACAGTTCCCCAGGCTGATCTACGGGGCTGTTTCCGGCTTTGGCCACACCGGCCCGGACTCGCAGCGCCCCGCCTATGATATGGTGGTTCAGGCCCGTGGTGGAGTGATGTCGATCACCGGTGAGCGCGGCCGGGATCCGGTGCGCGTTGGTGCCTCCATTGGCGATATTGCCGCTGGCATGTTCCTCGCTCAGGGGGTTTTGGCGGCCCTGCTGGAGGTGCAAAACTCCGGACTGGGGCAAAAGGTCGATATTGCCATGCTCGACAGCCAGTTGGCTCTGTTGGAACATGCCATTGCCATTACCTCCACCACCGGCGAACCGCCGCGTCCCTCTGGCGCACGGCACCCATCGATCACCCCCTTTGAGACCTTCCATGCTGAGGATGGGCTTTTTGTCATAGCGGCAGGAAATGATGGGCTTTTTGCACAATTGTGCGCTGCATTGGAATTGCCGATTGCCGAGGATCCGCGTTTTGCCAGCAACCCCACTCGATGTGACAATGCGCGGCTGTTAAAACGCCTGATCGAGGCGGTGACTATCGACCGACCCGCTGCCTATTGGATCGACCGCCTGACCCAGGCCGGCATTCCCACCGGGCCGATCCAGGATGTTGCACAGGTCTTGCAGGACCAGCAGATCCTGGCCCGCAATATGGTAGTGGATGTGCTGGATGAAAGCGGCGCCCCGGCCTATGTGGCGGCAGGCAACCCGATCAAGCTGTCGGGCCTGGAAGATCCCAAAACCCGCGGCCCGGCGCCGCGTCTGGATGGCAACCGTCAGGCCATTCTGGACTGGCTGGACCAGGCCGAGCGCGCAACAAAATGACGCCACTGGGCCAGATTGTGGCGTTCTGCGACTTTTGATTACCCGGCCAACCCCCTATGGTCCGGCTGAATACATGAATCCACGGGGTGCCTTCACATGAGCAGCGATCCTCTCGTCATTTTTACGCCATCCGGCAAACGCGGGCATTTCCCCCTTGGCACGCCGGTGTTGACGGCGGCCCGGCAGCTGGGTGTTGATCTGGATTCAGTCTGTGGTGGGCGCGGCATCTGCTCCAAATGCCAGATCACACCGTCCTATGGTGAATTTTCCAAACACGGTGTCACCGTTGCCGATGACGCCCTGACCGAGTGGAACAAGGTTGAACAGCGCTACAAGGACAAGCGCGGCTTGATCGACGGCCGTCGCCTGGGCTGTCAGGCCCAGGTGCAGGGCGATGTGGTGATTGACGTCCCCCCCGAAAGCCAGGTGCACCGGCAGGTGGTTCGGAAACGCGCCGAGGCCCGCGATATCACCATGAACCCATCGACCCGGCTGTTCTATGTTGAGGTTGAAGAACCCGACATGCATAAACCCTCGGGCGATATGGAACGGCTCATTGAGGCGCTTGCAATCCAGTGGGATCTGAAAAACGTCCAGGCCGACCTGCATATCCTGCAACAGATGCAACCCATTCTGCGCAAGGGCCAGTGGAAGGTCACCGTGGCCGTGCATCTGGGCGACGCGACCACGCCGGCCCGGATCATGCATATCTGGCCTGGCTACTATGAGGGCACTCTCTATGGGCTGGCGGTTGATCTGGGATCGACCACCATCGCGGCGCATCTGTGTGATTTGAAAAGCGGTGAGGTTGTCGCCTCTTCCGGTATCATGAACCCGCAGATCCGTTTTGGCGAAGATCTGATGAGCAGGGTGTCCTATTCAATGATGAACAAGGGCGGCGATCAGGAAATGACCCGTGCCGTGCGCGAGGGCATGAATGCGCTCTTTACCCAGATCGCTGGCGAATCTGAGATTGACCAGAACTTGATTGTGGACGCAGTCTTTGTCTGCAACCCGGTGATGCACCATCTGTTCCTTGGCATTGATCCGTTTGAACTTGGGCAAGCGCCCTTTGCCCTAGCAACCTCAAATGCACTGGCGCTGCACGCCTCTGAACTGGACCTCAATATCCACCCGGCAGCCCGGGTCTATCTGCTGCCCTGTATCGCTGGCCATGTTGGCGCTGATGCCGCAGCTGTGGCCCTATCGGAAGCGCCGGATAAATCCGAAGACCTGGTTCTGGTGGTGGATGTAGGCACCAATGCAGAGATCCTGCTGGGCGATAAAAACAAGGTTCTGGCCTGTTCTTCTCCTACCGGCCCTGCCTTTGAAGGCGCGCAGATCTCCAGTGGCCAGCGTGCCGCCCCCGGCGCTATTGAACGGCTTGAAATCAACCCAGTGACCAAGGAACCCCGATTCCGCGTCATCGGCTCCGAGATTTGGTCGGACGAAGAGGGTTTTGACGCTGCCATCGCCACCACTGGCATCACTGGTATCTGTGGCTCTGGTATTATCGAAGCCATTGCAGAGATGCGGATGGCCGGTGTTCTGGACGCCTCTGGCCTGATCGGTTCCGCCGAGCAGACCGGCACGCCCCGTTGCATTGCCGATGGCCGCACCAATGCCTATCTGGTCTGGGATGGCTCCGCCGAGGGCGGCCCCAAGATCACCATTACCAACCCGGATATCCGCGCCATCCAGATGGCTAAGGCGGCGCTTTACTCCGGTGCCCGGTTGTTGATGGACAAGTTTGGCGTCGACACCGTGGACCGCGTGGTGCTGGCCGGTGCCTTTGGTGCGCATATCTCTGCCAAACACGCCATGGTGCTCGGCATGATCCCGGATTGCCCAATCGACAAGGTCACCAGTGCGGGCAATGCCGCCGGCACTGGTGCCCGCATCGCCCTTCTGAACACAGAGGCGCGCGGAGAGATCGAAGAAACCGTTCGTCGCATTGAAAAGATCGAGACCGCAGTAGAACCGCGGTTCCAGGAGCATTTTGTCAACGCCTCTGCAATCCCCAACTCGGCCGAACCCTTTCCCATTCTGGCCTCGATCATCACCCTGCCCGAGATCAACTTCAACACCGGCGGCGACGGGGCGGCAGGAGGCCGTCGTCGCAGACGTCGCGGCTAGGGCAAAAATTTGATGGAACATGACATGCTAGAATTTCCAAAGGCTTTTGCGGATTTGGCATGTCACGTAACTTGATTGTCTGCTTCGTAGTCACGGACAATGAAGTCGCATTGAATGAGAGAACATTCGCTGTGTCTTGTGGAGGCAACTTGCGGGGAATTCAAAGAATAGTGCGGCTTTGGCTTTCCCCGTTGCAACACCGTCACCGACACCGACCAGTTTGAGCCCAAATTCACCTGGCATTCTTTTACTTTCGGCTGACACGGCCCCAGGGTATGCGCCAAAAAACCTGGCTTCTTTTCAAACGCCCGAACCTGGAGTTGAAAACCCACTTTCACCATATTGACCTCCCCACCACCATTGGATACCAACGGCTGTGCGGCGGGTATGGTGAAAAGGTATCACGGCAGCTTCCCAAGCTTTAGTTACGAGTTCGATTCTCGTTACCCGCTCCAAGATCGCCCCCTCAGAACGCATCACGGAATTCAATATGTTTTTGGGTTCAGATACTTAAAACAACCGTGATTTGACTACCCCAACCAATCCCGCAACATTTCCAGCAACAAATCCCTCACCAAACGGTTGTGTAGTGATGCATTTGGGAAGGGAATCCGACGCTCAGTTTTTCTGTAAAAGGGCCAGGGTGTTGAGGACAGAGATCAACAATCAAATGAACCAAAAAGACCGCCGCGCTGGCGGCGGCGGCTGAGTTTCGGACTAGGAATTGTTCTGCTGGTTTTCAGCTACTACTGGCTCCATTTGAAGCTTCGTTTCATCTGGCGAGGCCATCAAGACTATTCTGCTAGGGTGGTCGCATGGGTATCGTAAATGATCGCGGCCGCTCCTACTGGGTCAAACGCGTTCCCAAGCGCTTTGCGGGCCTCGTAGTCGGCAAAGACGGCAAGTCCGCAACCCAACTGCGCCAGGCGCTTCATACAGACAGCAAGGTGGAAGCACAGGCCAAGGCCGCCCAGGTTGAGGTGGCCCGCATGGCCGAATGTGGAGCATTGGCCATGGGCCATGGTGGATCTGCCCGCGCCCATTTCGACATGGCACAAAGACTGGCCCAGGTCCGGGGCTTTCAAAGCACCCTGCTGGAAGCCCCCATGGATGAGGTTTTGGAGCGCGTAAAGGATGTTCAAAAACCAAAGAATGAAGGCACGCCGATTGAAAACCCGGCGGTGATCAAGGCAATTCTGGGCACCGTGCCAAATGTTTTGCCCAACCTTTCCGTTGTCTTGAACAAATACTTTGAACTGACCAAAACCCGCCACCTGAGGAAATCAAAGGCACAGAAACGCCGGTGGGTTCTGCCCAAACGCCGCGCCGATGCCCTGCGGTTTCGGACATGGTGGTCCAACCGCATAGAGGTGGACGGCTTGGCGGCCCAGACCGCAAACAAGGAATTTGGCCACCTGGCCGAGGTCTGGAGCACCTGGACTGAACTGACAGGAAACGACCAAAGTTTTGAGGCCGCCCGTGCTTCAATTTCATTCCCGCCCCCCCCGTTAAGCTGGTGAGCCGCTCTCACTAAAACGGACAAAGAGAGGGAAGACCAAGCGGCCCCCGCCGCTGTCCGGCGGGGAAGGAATAAGGAAAACGGCGCAAAACCTCAAAGAACGCTTCACTAAGCTCACCAATACCTCACCAGATTCTTTACATCTAACCTATTGAAAATAAAAGATGTGGTGAGGTTAGTAAAGATGGTGAAGTAGCGCCTTAGAGACTTTGTTGCACAAATAGACCTGAGGGTAAGCTTCCCCTTACCCCAGACGGATTTAGCCTGCTGGCTCAGTGACGGGTATACCAAGAGCGGTGCAACGGTTGAGTACGACGAAACGGACCTGAATCTCTGCGACCTGCCTATCGAAGTCCCTTGCCATCAAGGATTGGCCCAGCAGTTTCATACAGTGCATTTTGGTTTCGACGCAACTCCGGCGGTGATATCCGCTCCAACGCCGTCAAAGTGTCCGGCCCAAACATCGTTGTGCATTGATCGCGTCGTTACGCGCAATTGCTCCGACACTCGTCGGCTTCCAGGGTTTGGCATTCTTGCGCGGCGGGAGCGAGCCCATGCTCTCGCCATTGGTTCGAGCACAATGGTGAGCGCAAGGGCATCCCGCGCCGCAATCGCCTCATGGCATTTGCGCGTGTCATATGTCCCGTCCACTGCCCGGCAGTGCATGTTTACATGCATGAGAGGGGGCCTTCACCTTCGTCCTTGATCCCCGTGCTGTCGACGAGGAGGTTCAGTGGGCCCCTGGAGCCACGATAAGGCAGGCTCACGTTCAGTCTCTTCTGGCTTCGACATAAAGTGCTGAAATCTGGCGCAGCCCTATCCAGCCCGGCCGACCGTAGCAAGCTCTGAACGAACCCACCACGCCATGGTCACTCGGACCAGTGGCGTTCCCGCGGCTCGATCTGGCGAAGCGGCATGCCAAACAGGACCTTCAACGTCAGACAAGTCTGAATGGCGGCATCACTGAATTGCTGTTGCCGACCGCGCTTGCCGCTTGGCGGTGGCGTCCAACTCATTTGGGGGTCAAACCAAACCGATAGCGAACCGCGCCGTTTCAAACCGTCATTGTAAGACGACCAGTTCTTGGTCTTGTATTTCGTGGGTGCCCAGCTGCTCACACCTTAAGCTATCACGCTGGATTCATACAGTAGATCCCTGCAGGCGTTTTGTGCAACAAAGCCCTTTCAACTAGTTCACATATGCAGCTTCACTGTCCGTTCTTATTGCTATTGACGGTAGGAGACACTTTTTCTGGTTGCTTTTGCTACGCATAAAGCCCTTCACCTGGAAAAAGGAAAGTCGTGAATCTCAGAGGAACAAGTTTTCTACAAGGCAACAAGTTGGCTGCCCAGAAGAGCGGATGAGGCTTCTGGCACTCAAATTGTTGCGCACAAAAGTTGCCAGCACCACACAGGAGCTTACTTCATATAGGCATCCTTTTCGGTCGAAATCACCGCTACTTCGCCCTGTAAGCCCCTATTTTTCTAGCGTTTCTGCAAACCTATGGCAACCTCCGGGGCATTCCCCGAAGGCCTGGATGTCACTTTTGCATCAGTTGGATCGGCAATTCTGGATCGGAGGGCATCACCGCCCGAATGTCTAAAGCCTGCCCCGGTGACAGTTCGATCACTTGGCGCAACTCCCGCTTGGCGGGTTTGCCGGGCCCCCAGTCTTCCAGCGCCAGAATATACTTCCCAGGCAGGGCATAGATCGGATCTTTGGCTCCGGCCTTATAGGCCAGGACCCGATCAGCGCTGCCATCCGGCTTTATGCCCCAAAGACCAATGCGCAAGGCACCATGGGACAAGGGAGAGCCATCCTCGCTCTGAGGCTGCACCATCAAACGCCCGTGGGGAAAGACCACCTCTGCCGCATGCAACTCTCCTGCGTTGATTTCGACCTCAAGCTTTTGATCGGACATTTTTGGATTGCGATCCAGGACCGGCATGATGTGATAGCGACCAGCCCCCAGCACGCCGTTGTAGCGGGGGGCAAACAGATCAAGCCGCTTGTTGGTCGCCAGATCCTTGACTTGCCAGCTGATTTTTCCGGAAGATACTTCGAACTCCTGTGACGCCAGTGTCGCCTGGATATCCACCAGCCCCGCGCCTAGGGCCAGTGTTGCATGGGCGACGTCAAATTCGCGCACCTCCACTGGCATTTCAGCCTGCCCCCCCTCGTATTTGGCCCAAAGCCGGTAGTCTCCTGGCTCAATGGAGCGCGACTGCGCAGGATTGCCGCCCAGACGGGTTTCCTTCCCATCCGATTGCCGGATCAGGCGCAGGTCGAGGCGGTGAATTTGCCCAGGTTCCAGCGGCGGGTCGTCCGCAGTGATCTGAACATTGATATGCAGATTGTGTTTGGGTGCAACTTTGGCTGGCTCAGGTTCTACCTGTGGTTCAGGCGCAGCTGTTGCCATGGTCTGAAACAAAGCCGTCGCGAGCTCAGCCCTATTGCTGGCCTCAAAATACTGGCCGCCGGTTTCTGTGGCCAAACAGGAGACCCCGGCGCCCTGCTCGCGACCAAGGCCAAAGCCCACCACATGAGTGGTGAAATCGACACCTGTCTGTTCAAGCTCCCGCGCCAGGTCACAGGGGTCCGCCCTGCAGGTTTCCACCCCGTCCGTCACCAGAACCACGGTCGCCCGCTGCTCGCTGTGGCGCAGCGCAGTGGCGGCCTGACGGACCGCCTCACTCAGTGGGGTCTTGCCGCGCGGGGTGATGGCGTCCACAGCGCCACTCACAGTAGCGGCCTGGCCCGCCCCTGGGGGCACCAACATTTCAATATCGCTGCAATCGCCGCGCCGATTGTGGCCATAGGCCATCAATCCGATCGAACGCTCCGCATCCGAGCGCTGCAACACATCACGCACCACATCGCGGGCGATGACGATTTTATTCTGCCCGTCGATCTGCCCCCACATGGACCCCGAGGCATCCAGAACAATGATTGTGGCATCCTGGGCGCAAAGCGGTGCGGCCAGACAGGCAAAGGCCGCCGTTGCAAAAGATTTCAGCATGGCATCAATCCATCCGCGGGAAGAGCTGCAGGGCAATCTTGCAATCCTCATTGGTTGGGGCCGCGCTATAGACCGCAGCATGGGCTTCGGCCTCGCTCAGGACCTCGCCCGCACGTTTTGCGATCTCCAAATAGACCGCTTTGAGCTTTTCGCAGTCAGGCATCGCCTGTTCTGAGGCCAGTGCGGTCTGCGCCAAAAATGAAACGGCCATAATACTGGCGACAATCAACTTTTCCATCATGTGATCCTTTTGGGTAAATATATGACTTGCAGCATTGAGGCCAGATCAGTTGAAATCCGAGGCCGCACCGCAACTGATATCTCCGGAGGGGTAGATATGGGCCAAGCCGGGAACCTCGGTCTTGAATTCGATGACCCGCGCCGCAGTATCGCCGCCTTCGACAAAAATCTCGCCCTTGCCGCTAACCTGACAAAGGAAACGGATATTCTCGACCTCTTCTTCGCACAGCACCGTGCCAGAGGCGGCCCGAATGAAGACAGGCGGGTAATCCGCGCTTTTGTATTCTGACAAAGGAACAGAGCGTTCGCGCACCGCATAGACATGGCTGATATCCGTGTGGATCTTGCAGGCCTCCGCTGCAGCCCCCTGGGCTGGCACAAAAAATGCACCGCTCAAAATCAGGAAGGTCACTGGAAAAGAATGGGCAGCCCTATTGGCAAATTTCCCAAAAGAATGCCGTGAAAACAAAGACAACGCCCAGGCACGCGTAGAGACACATTCGATAGAACGCATGAATAACCTCAAAAATTAATGTTGCATAACACCTGCCTAGACCTGACATTACAACCTGTCTGTAGGGCATTTGCCCTAGTTAATTGGTACCCAAATGAACGACATTTTTCGTCTCAACACCGTCCAAACTGCGCTATTGGGGCCCGACCCGTTTTGGGATTGCCTGCCCGCGGTGCAGGTCTTGGAAAACCTTTTGAAAACTGACCGGTTGTACCAGGTTGCCCCCTGTCACAGCTCTGATGGGATCGAGGTAACCAGCCAGGCCATGGGGGCGCAGCTCTCGGACGGGATCCAAGCCCTGTTTACGGGCTTCGACAGCGCGGGCCATTCGACCTTTACCGATCCCTATGCTTCCTTCCTGCACCGGACCATTCGCAGCGCCGGCACCGGAGCCTTTCATGATGGGCCGCTGTTTGACCGCGAAGCTCGTGAAGAAACCGAGGTCCATCACGCGGCGCTGGCGCCGAACCGGATCGACAGACAGATGGCGATCTCTGCCCCTCTTTCACGGGGCGAAGCCATGCTGATTGCAGGCTACGGACATAACGAGATGCCCGCCGAAGACAGCGAGGCCCTGGCCTGGCTCAGCTTCCTTGCCCCGGCCTTTGCTGCCGGGCATCAGCTGCGGGCAGAGCTTTCCCGGTTCAACCAGGACTGGCACCAGACCGTGGCCCGGCACCAATCCCCTGCCCTGTTTATTGATCATCGCGGCCGGATCTTGCACCGGTCGGATCGTTTCACAGAGCAGCTCAGCACCCTGCCAGAGCTGGAAAAAACCCATGCGGCGGCGATCAAACTGGCCAAAGGCATTATCGGCCAGACCCGGCGCGACACCGCAATGGCAAGCAAACCTGCTTCTACTGAGGCGCGGCTGGAGCTGTCGACCTGCCAGGTCAGGCTTCAGGGCATGATTGTGCCGCAGCTCTACAGCGATCTGGCCTGTCTGGTGACACTCGACATTCAGCGCAGCCCCCAGGCGCTGCCTGACCCCCTGACCAAACGCGAGCGGGATGTCGCGCTGCTGCTGTGTGATGGCAAGACAGACAAGGAAGTAGCCCGCGACCTGGGGATCAGCCCGCATACTGCCCGCAGGCATGTGGAGCGCATCCTGCAAAAATGCGGTGTTCATAACCGCACCCAGGCCGCAGAAAGGCTGCGCGCAATGGGTCCGTTGCTCTAGATCTCCGGGCCGCCCGCCCACAGGGGCAAGGGCTGTGTCAAATGCAGGCTCAATCCCTTGCCCCTATCCACTTGCCTTTTGGTCGGCGCAAAGGGTAGTCGGGACAGATGGAACTGCGTTATCTCACCCCACTCTCAGCGAAAGAACAGCTGGCTCAGGGGCTGGACCAGCCCAAGCCGATGGCCCTGGCCGACCGGGTGCGGTTTTCGGAGCTGGATATTCTGCGCCACGTGAACAACAAAGCCTATCTGGGCTGGTTCGAAACCGCGCGGGTCTCCTATTTTGATCAGCTCTGCGCACCGCATTTTGCCGGGTTGCCGGCTCCGCGCTCTGTGCTGCGCAATGCCAATGTGCATTACATCCGCGAGATGGTTCTGGACGAGCCCTATATTACCACAGCGCGGGTGCTGACATTCCGCAACACATCCTATGTGATGGAACAGCAGATCTGGTCCGATGGGCTCCGTGCCACGTTAGAGGCCGTGATGGTGCTTCGCACCCCGGACGGCAGTGCTGGCTATCCACTACCCAAGGCGCTGAAGCAGCAGTTTATGTCTCAAGACGGCGCCACAGCTGCAAGCGGTTAGACCTTCAGCCACGGATAACTCTTCGGCTTGTCTTGGCTCAGCTATGGTGCCCAGTGGACTGTAATCTCAGACAGAACCGCCTGAACTGGCGCCTGCTCTGGTGGCAGAGACAGGGCACGGTCCAAGGCTTTTTTCTTGGCATCACCATAGATCACCAGATGTTTTGACAGGGCGCCATTCAGGACGGGTGCCGACAGGCTGACCCGTGGTTCAGGCTGGCTGCCGGGCCGCATCACGCAAAGCACCGGCGCGTCAGAGGCCAGCGCCTGCGCCAGCCCCTCCACGCCCGGAAACAGCGAGGCCGTGTGCATGTCTTCGCCCATTCCCAGCAAAACAACCGAGAGCGGCAGATCGGGGATGATCTGTGCCTCAATCTCGGCCAGTACCTCTTCGGGGTCGCGGGCCGGAACGTGGAAGGGCAAAAACTGCGCCGCTGCGGCCCGGTCAGTCAACAAACGCTCGCGAATGAGCCGCGCGTTGGACCGTTCGCTTTCCATCGGTACCCAACGTTCATCCGTGGCCATGACATGCACCCGATCCCAGGCTACATCTGCGGCGCAGAGATCGTCAAAAACAGGCGCAGGAGAAGTCCCGCCAGCCACCGCAAGCGAGGCCTGATCGTGGTGCAAAAGATGCATCTCCAGATCCTTTGCGATCTCGCTGGCGACCTCAATGGCCAACATCTCCCGGTCAGGGTATTCGTTGAAGTTCATGGGTTTATCCCTCTCCATTCACGCGTGTCTCGGCGCAGCAGCAGATCGGCATCACCGGGTCCGGTGCTGCCACTTTCATAGGGTTTTGGCACATCTCCGCGCGCCTCCCAATCGGCAATAATGGGATCGGTCCAGGCCCAGGCGGCCTCGACCTCGTCGCCGCGCATAAACAGGGTCTGGTTGCCCCGCACCACATCCATGATCAGCCGCTCATAGGCATCTGCCGGATCGCCGCCCTTGGGGCCCAGCGCCTCGGCAAAGCTCATATCCAGCGGTACGTCCATCAGCCGCATACCTCCGGGGCCGGGTTCCTTGATGGTCACGCTGAGGGTGATGCCTTCGTTGGGCTGCAGGCGGATTTTGAGGTGGTTGGCATGGCGGCCGGCCTCTTCGCCAAAGATCGAGTGCGGCGCATCCTTGAACATCACATTGATCACCGAAGAACGCGCCTTCAGTCGCTTGCCTGTGCGCAGGTAGAAGGGCGTACCGGCCCAGCGCCAATTGCTGATATGGGCCTTCAGGGCGATGTAGCTTTCAGTTCTTGTACGTTGATTCCGAACGGTTTCTCGGTAGTTCAGATCGCGCCCGACAGCACCGGAGGCCGGCGCATATTGGCCGCGCACGATGTGATAGGGCTCCACCGGGTCCAATGCGCGAATGACTTTCAGCTTTTCATCGCGCACCGCATCGGGATCAAATTTGGCCGGGGGTTCCATGGCGATAAGACAAAGGAGCTGCATCAGATGGTTCTGCATCATATCACGCATGGCGCCAGAACGCTCATAGTAGTCTTCGCGCCCCAAAACGCCGACCGTTTCCGCCACGGTGATCTGAATGTGATCCACATACTGACTGTTCCACAGCGGCTCAAACAGCATATTGCCAAAGCGCACCGCCATCAGGTTCTGCACTGTCTCTTTGCCCAGGTAGTGATCAATCCGATAGATCTGCCCCTCGTCAAAGTGGCTGGCCAGGGTCCGGTTCAGCTCGCGGGCCGTTTCGAGATCATGGCCAAAGGGTTTCTCCACTACGATCCGAGTGGCACCATTGGTCAGCCCATAGCTGTGCAGCCGCTCTGCCAGGGGGCCAAACAGTCCGGGCCCCACTGAGAAATAGAAGACCTGTACCCGGTCAGTACCCGCACCCGAGAGCGCCTCACATAGTGTGGACCAGCCCGTCTCGCCACTGCCATCCAGCGGCACATAGGAAACAAGTTCCAGGAACTTTGCCAGATCTTTCGGGTCAAAGGTGCTGGCTGTCAGGTTCTTTTCCAGGCTTTGCGCGAGGTTAATACGGTATTCATCCGGGCTATGAGCAGAACGTGCGGCGCCTATTATGCGGGTTCCGGTGGGAATTTGACCTGCACAATAGCGGCGAAACAGGGCCGGTAGGATCTTGCGCTGGGCCAGATCACCGGTCGCTCCAAAAACCACCAGATCGAAGGGCTCGACTGGAATGACGCGAGATACCATGTTGTTCTTCCCAATTCCCTGCGACGCCCAGCCCTCTTTGGCCAGATCGGCATCACTTCCCCGTCATAAAGACCTGTGGCGGCTTTTCATTTTCCACCTTTATAAGCTAGCTTCTGACGAAAGAAACTGTCCGAGAGTGCTTAAGCGTGAAAGATCTACCTGTTCCAGAAGCTAATATCGGAAAATTCAAAGACAGTCTTGTGACAGCGGACGGCTCTGAGCGCGCTTCCGTAGCGCTAACAAATCCCGAAACCCTGTGGTTCAACACTGGTACACTGTGCAATATCGAATGTGAGAACTGCTATATCCTCAGCTCGCCCACCAATGATGCGCTGGTCTATCTGACGGAATCTGAGGTCAGCCAGTATCTGGACCAGATCACAGAGCAGGATTGGCCTATACGCGAAATTGCCTTTACCGGGGGCGAACCCTTCATGAACCCCGAGATGATCGCTATGACCCGTGCCGCGCTGGC
This sequence comes from Pseudophaeobacter sp., assembly GCF_039971195.1. GTDB lineage: Bacteria > Pseudomonadota > Alphaproteobacteria > Rhodobacterales > Rhodobacteraceae > Pseudophaeobacter. Next base: position 9,814 of record NZ_JBDWPJ010000061.1, on the reverse strand, counting down.
GCGGGGCTATGAGGTGTTGATCCTGACCAATGCCATGCGGCCGATGATGCGTAAATCTATGCGGGCAGGCTTGCAAGAGCTTGAGGCCGCCTACCCCGGCAAGATGACCCTGCGGGTCTCCCTCGATCATTTTACCGCTGCGCATCACGATGCTGAACGCGGTGCGGGCAGCTTTGACAAGAGCATCGAAGGGATGATCTGGCTGCGGGATGCGGGGATCAAGATGGCCGTTGCAGGACGTAGCCTTTGGGGCGAAAGCGACGCGGAAAGCCGGGCCGGTTTTGCCGCGCTCTATCAGGAACACGGCCTTGACATCGATGCGCTGAACCCAGGCGCTACAGTGCTGTTTCCGGAAATGGATGAGAGCGTCGAAGTGCCGGAGATCACCACTGCCTGTTGGGGGATCCTGGATAAATCCCCAAATGACGTGATGTGTTCCTCCTCGCGGATGGTGGTCAAACGCAAGGGTGCCGAAGCCCCCGTGGTGCTGGCCTGTACGCTGCTGCCCTATTCCGAAGAATTCGAACTGGGCGAGACCCTGGCCGAAGCCGAGGCTCCGGTGCAGCTGAACCATGCCCATTGCGCCAAGTTCTGCGTGCTGGGCGGCGCCAGCTGCTCCGCCTGACCTTCCGTGAAAACAAGGCCTCGGCGCGTTAGGACTTAGTGCAGGTTCAAGATACCTTTGACATTGCGCCACTCACCAGGGCCAATCATCTTGCGATGGGTAAAGCGCACTGAATGCAGCGGCCCGTCCAGCTCGCGCTGCCAGAATTCGACAAATTCAAACAGCTTCGCGTGGTCCGGCGCCAGATCGTAGTCCTGCCAAATATAGGTGTTCAAAACATGTGTGTAATCGGGCATGTGATAGGTGAACTCGGCAGTGGTGAGCCCATAGCCCTTCAGCATCATTTCAGTGCTACTCATCTCCATTGTGGCCTCCTTTTGAGAGCCCCCCAGTAAAAACACTAGGCCAAATAGGTTAATCCCTGCCAAATCCCCAGAAAACCGGGATTTCTGCCCAGGAAACCTGTGCAAAAGTGGCAGCTTGCTTGCGCCTTATATGCGGGTTCTGATAGGGTGCTTCCACAAGATATAGACCCATAGAAAAGAACGGGCAGCCAACGTGACAGATACGCCGGAAACTCCTGACAACGCCGAAGAAAACCTTCCTCAGCGTTCCACTTATGATGGCCCAACGATCTCCATCGAAGCGGAAATGAAGACCTCCTATCTGGACTATGCAATGTCCGTCATCGTCAGCCGGGCCATTCCCGACCTGCGCGATGGGTTGAAACCGGTGCACCGCCGTATTCTCTATGCAATGCATGAGACCGGCAATAGCCATGACAAGAGCTATCGCAAATCCGCCCGCCCCGTTGGCGATGTCATGGGTAAATACCACCCCCATGGCGACAGTGCGATCTATGACGCCCTGGTGCGGATGGCGCAGGATTTCTCCATGTCGCTGCCGCTGCTGGATGGCCAGGGCAACTTTGGCTCGATGGATGGCGATAACCCAGCGGCGATGCGTTACACCGAAGTCCGCATGGACAAGCCAGCCGCCTTCATGTTGTCGGATATCGAAAAAGAAACCGTCGATTTTCAGGACAACTACGATGGCAAGGACAAAGAGCCCACCGTGCTCCCTGCCCGTTTCCCCAATATGCTGGTCAATGGCGCCGGCGGTATTGCTGTTGGCATGGCCACCAATATCCCGCCCCATAACCTCGGTGAAGTGATCGACGCTACCCTGGCTCTGATTGATGAGCCCGATCTGACCAGCGAACAGCTGATCGAATATGTGCCGGGCCCCGATTTCCCGACCGGCGCCATCATGCTGGGCCGAACTGGTGCCCGCAAAGCCTATCTCGAAGGGCGCGGCAGCGTCATCATCCGGTCAAAGACCCGCGTCGAAGAGATCCGCAAGGATCGCTATGCCATTGTGGTGGATGAGATCCCCTATCAGGTCAACAAGGCCGCAATGATCGAAAAAATCGCCGAACAGGTACGCGACAAAAAGATCGAAGGCGTCGCCCATGTGCAGGATGAATCGGATCGCAACGGCGTGCGCGTCGTGGTCGAGCTAAAGCGCGATGCCACACCCGAAGTGGTGTTGAACCAGCTGTTCCGCTTTACGCCGATGCAAACCTATTTTGGCTGCAACATGCTAGCGCTGAATGGTGGCCGTCCAGAACAGCTGACGCTGCGCCGTTTCCTGACCTCCTTCATTGATTTCCGCGAAGATGTGGTGGCGCGGCGCACCGCCTACCTGCTGCGCAAGGCCCGCGAACGCAGCCATGTGTTGTGTGGCTTGGCCGTGGCAGTCACCAATATCGACGAGATCGTCACCACCATCCGCCAATCCGCTGATGCCTCGGAGGCCCGTGAAAAGCTGATGACCCGGCGCTGGCCGGCCCAGCCGATCCTGGAATACATCGCGCTGATCGATGATCCGACCCATACTGCCAATGACGATGGCACCTATAACCTGTCGGAAACCCAGGCCCGCGCCATTCTGGAGCTGCGGCTGCAGCGCCTGACCCAGATTGGCGTCAAGGAAGTCACGGATGAGCTGGAAGAACTCGCCGGTAAAATCAAGGAATACCTTGAGATCCTGTCCTCGCGTGAGCGGATCATGGGCATCATCTGCGACGAGCTGCGCGAAGTGCGCGAACAGTTTGCCGTGCCCCGTCGCACCGAGATCGTCGACTGGTCTGGCGACATGGATGACGAAGACCTGATCGAACGGGAAGACATGGTCGTCACCGTAACATCCGGCGGCTATATCAAACGTACACCACTGGCCGATTTCCGGGCGCAAAAACGCGGTGGCAAGGGCATCTCGGGGATGCAGACCAAGGAAGAGGATGTTGTCACCAACCTCTTTGTCGCCAATACCCATACCCAGCTGCTGTTTTTCACCACTGATGGCATGGTCTACAAGCTCAAGACCTGGCGCCTGCCGCAGTCCAGCCGTACGGGCAAGGGCAAGGCTATCGTCAATATCCTGCCGATCCCTGTGGGCGTGTCGATCGCTGCCATCATGCCGGTAGACCGCCCGGATGATGAATGGGCCGATCTGCAGATCGTCTTTGCCACCTCTGCCGGGACAGTGCGCCGTAACCGCCTGTCGGACTTCACCAATGTGAAATCCAACGGCAAGATCGCGATGAAATTCGAAGACGAACATGCTGAGACCAAACTGATCAATGCCCGCATCTGTTCCGAAGAGGATGATGTGATGCTGGTCACCAGCATGGGCCGCGCCATTCGCTTCCCCACCACGGATGTGCGGGTTTTCAATAGCCGCAATTCGGTTGGGGTACGCGGCATCAAGCTTGGTGATGATGCTGAGGTTGTCTCGATGTCGGTGATCCGCCATTTTGACGCCGAACCCTGGGAACGGACTGCCTTTATCAAGCGGTTCCGCTCGGAATTTGGCAGCGACACCACTGAGGACGAGGCAGCAGAGGCCTCGCCTGATGAGGTCGAAGGCGAACTGGTGGAAGGTGCACTGGGTGAAGAACGCTACCAGGAAATGCTGGCGGCCAATGACCTGCTTGTCACCATCAACAAGCCCGGCGTCGGCAATCTGACCTCGGCACATGATTACCGGGTGAGCGGCCGTGGCGGCCAGGGTGTGGGCGCGATGAAAGGTGGCGAGATTGTCGCCACCTTCCCGGTTGAACTGGGTGATCAGATCATGTTGGCGACCTCCAAGGGCCAGTCGATCCGGGTGCCGGTTGCTGGCATCTCTTTCCGCTCCCGCTCTGCTGGCGGGGTCCGGGTGTTTAACACCGGCAAGGGCGAAGAGGTGGTTTCGGTCGCCTGGATCGCCGAGAACGGTGACGAGGACGAGGCGACCGAAGAGTAATCTTCATTTTGAACAAAGCATTGGCCGATCTTATTCAACGGCCGGCCAATGCTCCTGCGGATTATAGGACAGATCGACCTCCACGGGTTCAAAATCCAGTTCGTCAAAGGACTGAGGTTTTAGGTAGGCGCAGTTTTCGTCCGCCATCGCTACCTCCAACAATCCATTGTAGGCTTCCTCGTACATAGGAGAACACATGCCGCTCTCTGGGGCCTGTGGATCGCAGGTGGCCGACAACATCAGATATCCGCGCACAAATGGGCAATTCAGCAAGGCGCTCCGGTCGAAGGTTTGCACATAGTCGAGCCATGGGCCGGAATCGAGATGTTCTTCAATGCTTTTGATTATCTTCCACTGCAGTCCTTTGTTGGCCAGGAAGGAATAGATCGCGTCATACCGGTTGCCACGACTGGCATAGACCACAGCATTGTTGAAATAGGGATCTCCAGAAAAAATGTCCGTAGGTCCGCCTCCTGCCTGAACCACGTTGCCATAGTTGCCCCAATTGGCAGCCCCATATGGAGCCAAGACCAATTGCCGAAAGGCAAAATCTGTATGACGTTCTTGTCTCCTGTCAAAAAAGGCGTCACGGTCTGCCTTTTCTTCCGGGATCAGCTCACGTCTGTAAAACAGCTCACGTCTGTAAAACCATGTGTCAGCCAAATCCAACAGACCTGCGTTGAAAGGGTCATGTAAGAGCTCCTCTTTCACAAGTTCGAAATGCTTTTCAGCGACTTCCTCTACCAGTGAGTATTCACCGCCCAAACGGTACCTGAAGGCATTATCAAAAGCCTTGGCCAGTTTCAGGCTGGCACCGGACTTTTCCAAAATCGTTTTTCGGGCAAATTCAATTTCTTCAACAGTTCTTGTTTGAGCAACGTATAAGTCGGTGATCAGTTCTACCCTTACCAGATCAAGAGCCGGATCTTCTGAGGCCTTCGGCAAGTTTTCCAGCAACCAATCCAAGGCTTGACGACGGAAGCCCATCATCGTCAGTTCGTATCGACACCTGAAAACCGGATCAAAGCCATCACTAGGGATTTGTTCGGCATAGGTACTGCACAGGTATTGAATCCGCTCCAAGCTCCCTCCCCATCCCGGCAGGGCAAGAGATCGGACCTTTGATAGCGTCTCCCAATTGGGATGATTGGCCATGACCTCTTCCAGAACCTGAAAGACCTTTTCCTTATTGCGCCGGCTCGCAGCCTGGCTCAGCAAGGCCTCAACCGCTGGAATAAAGTCAGGATCCATTGCCACCGCAGTAACCGCATGTTCATAGGCCTCGTCGGTCATTCGGCTATGCAGGGACAGGGCAATGGGAGGGACATTGCGAGCAATTTCTGGCCCGCGAATTGCCCAGGCGTGACGGTCAAGTGAACGACTTCTTGCAGTATGCGCATAGACCGACTGCGGCCGCTCAGCCACCCATGTTTCTACAAAGGCAATCATCCTTGGGTCAGAGACCTGAAATGGGTACATTAACCAACGCAATGTCCTAAAATCTTTTGGTTCTTCTAAAGATCTATCCCGCTCTTCCTGGAGCCTTTGTTCCAGCGTGACATGATCGCCCGCATAGGCAAGCTTTCGGATTTCGCTACGGGTTAGTGGTTCGGGGTCCGCCAGGGCTGAAAAGGCCAAGACAGACAAAAGTCCGGCAGTTAAAAGTGCTTTCACGTCAATGTCTCTCAGAGGTTGGAAATGGTTTTGGAAGACAGCCACCCCTAAAGGAGAGCAGGATTTTGTCATCACACTCAGATGGAAATGGATTTTTAACGTAACCGAAGGCTTTTTTGCCTATTCTTGCTCCAAATCGCCCACATTTTTGGCAGGACCCAAGCAATGAACCTTTATCACTGTGCTATCGATCTCCACAACGAAGCCAAGGCCCTGGCCTTTGCCGGTGCTGTTGACCAATGGATGGCTTATCTGAAGGAACGTGGCGTTGTGCAGGGCCATCGCCTGCTGCGGCGCAAATTGAACCTGGCAAGCGATAACTGCCGGGATTTCCTGCTGGAAATCGAGTTCAAAAACCTCAGCCAGCTGGATGATGCCTTTCGGGTGCTGGGAGAAGACGACGAAGAGGTAGCTCGGCTTTACCGCAATGTGAACGCCTTGATCAAAGATGCCGAATTTGGCCTGTTCCGCCCCTTCCCCGATCCCGAGCGGGCAGAACGCATGGCGCTGATCTGATCTGAACCCCACAAGAAAAGAATGACAAAAGGCCAGGCATTTGCCCGGCCTTTTTTGGTTTGAGACGCGCCAGTCTTACAGGTCGTACAGACCGGTGAATTTCTCTTCGAGGTAGTGCATCAGCGGCGCATGGCTTGGAGCAACCCCAGCCGCCAAGGCGATGGTCTCTTGCGGGCTGCGCAGCCCACCGTGTTGCTGCAAGTTTTGGCGCAGCCAAGTGGTGGCCGAGGCGGTATTGCCTTTGGCAAATTCCGTCTCCAGCCCTGGCAGATCTGCACGCATTTTCTGGTTCAGACAGCCCGCATAGACATTGCCCAAAGCATAGGTGGGGAAATAACCAAACAGCCCAACCGACCAATGCACATCCTGCAAGCAACCATTGGAAGGCTTGTCGACCGCATAGCCAAAATCTGCCTCAAACCGATCATTCCAGGCCGTTTCCAGATCGGCGACTTCCAGATCGCCAGCCATCAGGGCACGCTCCAGATCAAAGCGCAGCATGATATGCAGGTTGTACTGCAGCTCATCGGCTTCGGTGCGAATATAGCCCTTATGGACGGTATTGACCGCCTTGTAGAAATCTTCTGCGTTTTCAATGCCAAAATCGCCAAAGCTTTGGCGCATTTCCCCAAAAAGCCAGCTGGTGAAGCCCGCCCCACGGCCAATCTGGTTTTCATAGATGCGGCTTTGGCTTTCATGCACCCCCATGGAGACGCCCCGCCCCAGCGGCGTCAGCAGGTAATCTCGGCTGATACCCTGCTCATAGGCGGCATGGCCGACCTCGTGAATGGTGGAGTAAAAGCAGTTGAACGGGTCATGCTCGCTGGTCCGGGTGGTGATCCGGACGTCCAAGCCACTGCCCGAGCTGAAGGGATGCACTGCTTTGTCTACGCGGCCATGGCTCATGTCATAGCCAAAGGCCTTGGCGAGTTTGCGCGTCAGCTTCATCTGCGCGCCCTCGGCAAAACCGCCCTGCAGCGCCTTGGGCGCGGGCTTGTCCAGCACACGGGCGCGCAGATCGACCAAGCCGGGACGCATGGCCTCAAAAGTGGCTGCAATTTCAGCCGCTGTGGTGCCATGCTCGTAGTCTTCGACCATAGCGTCATAGACATCACCGCCGGCGGCAAGGGCCTGGCCCTCCTCGCGCTTGAGACCAACAACTTCCTTCAGCACCGGCAAGAAGGCCGCGACATCTTCATCGGCGCGGGCTGCGGCCCATTTTCCCTGGGCTTCGGATGTGACCTGAGCCAATCGCCGGGCCAGATCGGCGGGCACTTTGACGGAGCGATCATAGCTGCGCTTGATCTCGCGCAGTTGCGCGGCGCCGGCCTCATCTGGGGCCTCTGCGCCTTCCAGCCATTCTGCCACCATTGGGTCAGAGCGACGCGCGTGCAACACTGCCTCGATGGCGGCCATTTCTTCACCACGCTGTGGGCCTGCACCCCGTGGCATCATGGTTTCCTGATCCCAGCCCAGCCGACCTGCGATCTGTCCCAGCGCCTGGGTGTCGCGTTCATAGGCCATCAAAGTGTCAAATATGCTCATGGATCAATGGTCCTTAATCGAAGTTGAAATGGGATAGCCCGCCAAAAAGCGCGCCCGAAGGATGGCCACCCAAAGGCCTATGGCCACCAGCTGGTGCAGGATCGCAGCCTGCCAGGGGGCGGCATAGATCACAGTGATCACGCCGAGCAGGATCTGTAGCGATAAAACTGCAAAGACGAGGGTAAAGGCGCTGCGGGTCATCTGATGTGCCGAGGTGCGCCCTTTAAGCCAGACAACGACGCCAAAGGCAAACAGCAGATAGCCGCAGATCCGATGAATGAATTGAACAAGGCCAGGGTTTTCAAAGAAATTTGCCCAGAGAGGCTCCAGCATCAGCGCATTGGGCGGCAGAATCTGCCCGCCCATCAAGGGCCAGTCGGTATAGGAGCGCCCCGCATCAATGCCCGCCACCAAGGCCCCCAGCAGGATTTGCAAAAAGGCAAAATGCAAGAGCCCCGTGGAGAGACCAAAGATCTTGGCTTCCTTGGCCCGACGCGCCTGCATGAGATCCCGTTCAGAGCGTCCGAGCAGCAGGATGTACCAGGCAATGAAACCCAGAATAACAAAGGCCAGGCCAAGATGGGTGGCCAACCGGTAAGAGGCCACAGAAGTCATGCCTTCGCCCTGGGTGACACCCGAGGCAACCATCCACCAGCCGATGGCACCCTGAACGCCGCCAAGCACTCCGGGCAGAGCCAGCCGTCCGGCCCATCCGGTTGGGATTTTTTTGGTCACCAGGAAGCCGAAAAAGCCAAGGGCCCAGATCAGCCCCATAACCCGGCCAAGCTGCCGGTGTCCCCATTCCCACCAATAAATCGATTTGAAATCAGCCAGCTCCATCCACTGGTTTTCAATCCGCCACTGGTCGATCTGTTTGTATTTGTCGAACTCGGCTTGCCATTCCACCTCTGACATAGGCGGAACGGCGCCGGTGACGGGCCGCCATTCGGTGATCGAGAGGCCAGAATCCGTAAGCCGGGTCAGCCCGCCCACCAGGATCATCGCCACTACCAGGGCAAAAAGCACCATCAACCAGGCCCGGATAGCCCCCCGGGCGCCGCCGCGTCCGCGGTCAATCATGCCAGGGGTGGTCGCCGGTGCCGCCTCTGCCTTGTCGCCAGAGACCTCTTCAAAAATGCTGCGCTTGCTCATGCTTGCCTCTTTTAGATCTGGCGCCACGCTAGGCAGGCTGGCCCGGAAGGTCCAGAGCAGCCGCGCCTTTGACAGGGTCAGTTGTCATTTTTCTTCCGAACCAGCGCCGTCGCTTGTTTCTGCGTCTGGACCTGTATCCTTGCTATGCCGCCAGCGCACCATCTGCCGCATGACCCCGTGCAGCATCTGCACATCGGCGCGGGTCAGGGGCATCCGGCTGAACATATTGCGAAACACCACTTTCATGCCGGCCGCCTTGGTCAACGGAAAGAAGAACCCGGCCTCTTCCAGCCGGTCCTCATAGTGGCTGACCAGGGCTTCGACATCCTTGCCGGTCGCCCAATCTGTTTTGCCAAGCTCGGTGACCTGTTCTGCGACCTCTTGCGTCTGGCGTTGCCATTCATAGGCCGTCAGCAACACACATTGGCCAAGGTTCAGCGAGGCGAACTCCGGGTTCACCGGCACCGAGATGATGGCATTGGCCCGAGCAATATCGTCATTCTCCAGCCCGGCGCGTTCCGGCCCGAACAAAACCGCGACCTTTTCACCTGCCTGAATTTTCTCATGCGCCAGTTTCATAGCTGCTTCGGGGCTATAGACCGGCTTGACCAGCTCACGCGGGCGCGCCGTGGTGGCAAAAACAAAGGTGCAATCTTCCAGCGCCTCCGGCAGGTCCTGAGCCAGCACCGCCTCGTCCAGCAACCGCCCCGCCCCCGAGGCCATGGCGACTGCCTTTGGGTTTGGCCAGCCGTCACGGGGGGCGACGATGCGCATCCGGTCGAGACCAAAGTTCCACATAGCGCGGGCCGCTGCACCGACATTTTCACCCATCTGCGGGCGAACCAGAACAAAGGCAGGTTGGGGTGTGTCGCTTGGCATCTTTCTCTCCGCAAAATACCGCCCTGCTGTAGTCGTCACACCACCGATGAGCAAGCCAAAGCCGGGTTTTGCCGCAAGATCCCCCCGATCCGCAGTGGAATTCAGCCAGAGCGGACGGGGCAAAACCTTGCGCTTGGCCATAAATCCGCTAAAACCCGGGCTTCACGTGAACAG
>NZ_JBDWPJ010000060.1:0-28194 GCF_039971195.1 Pseudophaeobacter sp. | reverse complement strand
CCGCGGGGCAGAGCTGGTCTATGAATATCCGATGGTGGACCGGGACCCACTGCCACAGTGGCGTGATGGCTCTGTCACCCTGATGGGGGATGCCGCACATCCGACCTATCCGGTGGGATCAAACGGCGCCAGCCAGGCCATTATCGATGCCCGCGTCATTGGCGCCCAGTTGCTGGCCCTTGGCACCACCCCCGCCGCGTTGCAGGCCTATGAGGATGAGATCCGCCCCATCGCAACCGGGATTGGCCAGACCAACCGCGCTGGCAAGGGCCCCGATGCGGTGTTGCAGCGGGTCGAGGACCTCTGCGGTGGCGATTTCTCCAGCATCGAAGAGGTGATCCCAAAGGCGGAACTTGCGGCCCATGCCGCGCGTTACAAATCGATCGCAGGATTTTCGATCGAGGCGCTGAATGCCCGCCCCGCGACCATCATGCCCGGTGCGCGCCTGGCCCCTTGAGGTAGCGCTCCCGCCCGTCTCGGAGCAATCAAAGATTGTTTCCTCCCCCGTTGGGCCCGGCGCCGTGCTGCCGCACGGCCTGCGCCTGCTCGCCCCCTTTGACCTAGGATGCAACCGCGCCGCGCAATAGCGCGGCCCCGGGCCCAAGGCCGCCAAGGTCATGCGGCGTCAGCCGATGACCTGCGGGGGCGGGAGCCCGGCGCTGATCCTGGGAGAGCCCTTAGTTGTGGGTCGCGCCCATGGCAGCGCAGAATTTATTCAAACACCAATGACAGCCTGAACCGCGCGTTGCCAACGCGCATAGGCCGCTTCGCGCCGCTCTGGTTCCAGCTGAGGCGTGAACTGGTGGTCCAGCGCCCAGGTCGCCGCGAACCCGGCCTGATCCGGGTAGAGCCCAGCCTGCATGCCAGCAAGCCAGCCAGCACCAAGCGCAGTGGTCTCTTGCATCTTGGGACGGTCTACAGCGGCCCCCAGAAGGTCAGACAGGCTCTGCATGGTCCAGTCACTGGCGCTCATGCCGCCGTCCACCCGCAGGGTGACATGCGTCTTCGCTGGCCAATCCGCTCGCATCGCCTCCCACAGGTCTCGTGTCTGATAGGCGACGCTTTGCAGCGCCGCCCGCGCCATCTCAGCCGGGCCAGAGCCACGGGTCAGGCCAAAGACCGCACCGCGACAGTCCGGCTGCCAATAGGGGGCGCCGAGGCCGGTAAAGGCCGGCACCAAAAGCACATCCTGCTCCGGATCCGCCTGCCGCGCCAGCGCCCCTGACTGCGAGGCTGCCTCAATGACACCCAGGCCATCGCGCAGCCATTGCACTGCGGCACCGGCGATAAAGATCGAGCCTTCCAGCGCATAGACCGGCTTGCCCTCCAGCTGATAGGCCACGGTGGTCAGCAGGCGATTGTTCGAGGTCACCGGGGTCTCGCCGGTGTTCAACAGGGCAAAACAGCCGGTGCCATATGTTGATTTCATCATTCCCGGCTCAAAACAGGCCTGGCCGATCGTCGCTGCCTGTTGATCGCCCGCAACACCCAGAATGGGAACGGGGACGCCGAGGATCTCCGGCAGGGTCATGCCAAATTCAGCAGCGCAATCCTTAACCTCGGGCAGCATTTGCATCGGCACATCCAGTGCCTGACAGATCTCAGCGCTCCAGGTGCCCGCGCGAATATCATAGAGCATGGTGCGCGAGGCATTGGTGGCATCCGTCACATGCGAGGCCCCGCCGGTCAGGCGCCAGATCAGGAAACTGTCGATGGTGCCAAACAGCAGCTCTCCGGCCTCGGCGCGGCTCCGCGAGCCAGCCTCCTGATCCAAAATCCAGCGCACCTTGGTGCCGGAAAAATAGGGATCCAGCAGCAGGCCTGTCTTGTGACGGATCATCTCCTCATGGCCAGCAGCACGCAGGCCTTCACAGATCTCGACGGTACGGCGGTCCTGCCAGACGATGGCCCTGTGGATGGGCTTGCCACCGGCCTTCTCCCACACCGCGGTGGTTTCGCGCTGGTTGGTGATGCCGATGCCCGCCAGATCTGCAGCCTCGATCCCCTGCTCCGCCAGCACCTGGCGGCAGGTCGCAACCACGCTGTCCCAGACCTCTTCGAGATCATGTTCCACCCAACCCGCCTTGGGAAAGTATTGCGGGAACTCCTGCTGCGCCGTGCCAACGGCCTGCATATCCGCGTCAAACAACACCGCCCGTGTTGACGTGGTGCCCTGGTCGATTGCCAGAATATATTTCATGTCCCGCCCCTGTGATGGATCTCCTCAGGGCGAGACTTTAGCCGCTAGATGTTACCGCTGCCAGTCCTTACTAAAGGCTTAGTTCAAAAACCCTCAGACGGCGATATTGTCAATGAGCCGAACTCCCTCGAGCCAGGCCGCCACAAACAGCCGCGCCGGGCGGTCCGCCCGTGGCAAAGCCGTAAGATCCTCGGCGCAACAGAGCGAGAGATATTCCACCTCGTCAAACCCTGCCGCCAGGATCGCAGCCTCGGCCGCTTTGCCCAAAGGGACAAAAATATCACCCCCAGCAAGCCTCGTTGCCAGTTCGGTCAGGATAGGATGCAGCGCACCTGCTGTCTCTAGCCCAGTGGCGGAGAGGCGCATATTGCGCGACGACATCGCCAGCCCCGAGGTTTCGCGCACGGTCGGGCAGCCAATGACCTCAATCGGAATATCCAGATCCCGCGCCATGCGCCGCACCACCAAAAGCTGCTGATAGTCCTTCTCACCAAAAAACGCCTGCTGCGCCCCGGTTTGTAAAAACAGTTTGGCCACCACTGTGGCAACCCCGTCAAAATGCCCCGGACGACAGGCGCCCTCCATCTGATCGGCCACCCCGGCCACGGAAACTGTGCTGGCAAATCCTTCCGGGTAGATCTGATCCGGATCCGGCACGTAGATCACATCAACACCGTAGGGAGCCAGTTTGATGGCATCCTCATGTTCGGTACGCGGATAATTGGCCAGATCCTCCGGGTTGTTGAACTGCTTTGGATTGACAAAGATCGTCACGATGACCCGATCGCAGGCCAGTTTGGCGGCCTCGACCAGGGACAAATGGCCTGCGTGTAATGCCCCCATGGTGGGCACCACGGCGACACGCTCGCCGGCGCGGATCCAGTCTCTATGTTTTGCCCGCAGCTCGGCAAGGCGGCGAAGTATCGGAGCACTCATGGCAGCGGTCACTTTTTGGATGGGGTCTGATCGGCAAAGACGTGTTCCGCAGCCGGAAAGGCGCGGGCGCGCACCTCAGCGGCATAGGCGGCGATTGCGGCCTCTGCATCGGTACCGAGGTTGCCATAGCGTTTGACGAACTTGGGCTTGAAGGCGGTGAACAGCCCCAGCATGTCATCAACCACCAGGATCTGCCCATCGCAACCCGCGGAGGCACCAATGCCGATGGTTGGGATCGCCACAGCACCGGTGATTTCATCTGCCAGTCCCTGTGGCACTTTCTCCAGCACCACGGCAAAGGCACCGGCCTCGGCCACGGCCTGTGCGCCTGCCAGAACGGCAGCGCCAGCCGCATCGCGGCCCTGAACCTTGTAGCCGCCCAGCGTGTTGATCGATTGCGGCGTCAGCCCCAGATGCGCCATCACCGGGATGCCACGCTCGACCAGAAATTGGATGGTCGGCGCCATCTCGACTCCGCCCTCCAGCTTGACCGCAGCGGCATTGGTTTCCCGCATCAGGCGGGCGGCATTGCGAAAGGCCTGTTCGGGGCTTTCCTCGTACGACCCAAAGGGCATGTCGATCACCAGCATGGCATGGGAGAGCCCCCGCGCCACTGCCGCCCCATGCAGAATCATCATCTCCATGGTGACGCCCAGCGTCGATGGCAGCCCGTGCAACACCATCCCGACGCTGTCACCGACTAAAATAAAGTCGCAATGCGGATCCATCATCTGGGCCATCGGTGTGGTATAAGCAGTCAGGCTGACAATTGGCGTTTTGCCCTTTTGGGCAAGGATATCGCCGGCAGTAACGGCCGAGGTTTTTGAGTTCGCGCTCATGGTTTCCCCTGGGTTTGTACGGGTTGCGCACGCCTAGCAACTAACGCCGCGTGCTTCCAGAGGGCGAAATGTCTCGCAGCCCTTGATTACCCAGCGGAAAACGGGAAACCTTGGCTTTAAAGCCCCGGCAACAGGGGATCAAACGCAACTAGGGAATTGAGAAATGACATTCAGATCAATTGTTTTTGCCGCCAGTTCAACGCTGGCTTTGATGGCCGGTGCTGCTTTTGCCAAGGATTCCGTCACCATTGGCCTGCAGCTGGAGCCGCCTCATCTTGACCCGACCAGCGCTGCGGCCGGGGCGATTGATCAGGTGCTCTACTCCAATGTCTTTGAAGGTCTGACCCGGTTTATGGGCGATGGATCCGTGGTGCCGGGCCTCGCCAAAAGCTGGGAGATCTCTGAAGATGGCCTCAGCTATACCTTCCATCTGAACGAAGGCGTCACCTTCCATGATGGCAGCACCATGGATGCAGAGGATGTCAAATTCTCGCTCGACCGCGCCCGCGCCGAGGACAGCACCAATGCGCAAAAAGCGCTCTATGCCGATATCGCCAGTGTCGATGTTGTGGATGCCGCCACGGTCAAGGTGACCCTGAGCAAGCCCAACGGCAATATGCTGTTCAACCTCGCCTGGGGGGATGCGGTGATTGTTGCCCCCGAAAGCATCGATGACATCAAAACCACGCCCATCGGTACCGGCGCCTTCAAATTTGCCAACTGGGTCCAGGGCGATCGTATCACCCTGGAAAAGAACGCTGACTACTGGGGCACGCCGGCGGTGCTCAACAGCGCCACCTTCAAATTCATCTCGGATCCGACGGCGGCCTTTGCTGCTGTGATGGCGGAAGACGTCGATGCCTTTGCCGGCTTCCCGGCGCCAGAGAACCTGCCGCAGTTTGACGCCGATCCGCGCTTTCAGGTTCTGGTTGGCTCGACCGAGGGGGAAACCATCCTGTCGACCAACAACAAACAGGCGCCTTTTGATGACGTCCGCGTGCGCAAGGCGTTGGCTCATGCCATCAACCGTCAGGCCATCATTGATGGCGCGATGTTTGGCTATGGCACCCCTATTGGCACCCATTTTGCGCCGCATAACCCTGCCTATACCGATCTGACCGGTAACTCTGCCTATGATCCAGAGCAGGCCAAGGCGCTGCTCGCTGAGGCCGGTCTGGCGGATGGGTTTGCCACCACCCTGCACCTGCCGCCCCCCTCCTATGCCCGTCGCGGTGGTGAGATCATCGCCGCCCAGCTGGCCAAGGTTGGCATCAAGGCCGAGATCATCAATGTGGAATGGGCCCAGTGGCTGGAAACCGTGTTCCGTGGCAAGGATTTTGGCCTGACCATCGTCAGCCATACCGAGCCGATGGATATCGGCATCTATGCCCGTCCTGATTACTACTTCCAGTATGACAACCCTGAGTTCCAGGAGCTGATGACCACGCTGAACGGCACCACTGACCCGGATCAGCGCATGGCGATGCTGAAGCAGGCACAGGAAACCATCGCAAATGACTATGTGAATGGCTACCTGTTCCAGCTGGCTTCGCTCGGCGTGGCAAAGGCCGATCTGCAGGGGCTTTGGGCCAATGCGCCAACCCAGGCCACCGACCTGACCGCCGTCAGCTGGGCTGACTAAGCGCTTCGACCTTTTGCCGGGCGCTGCACTGCTGGCGCCCGGCAGGTGATACTCTTTTCAGGACAAGACCGATGATTGATCTTTACCCGGCCGGCAGCCGCCCCAGCCGCAAAGCCCCAGAGCAGTGGTTCACCGGCGAGGTCTGGATGGATCCGATCATCACCGCCCCTGCCCCCGCCCGCATCAATGCCCTGCGCGTCAGCTTTGCCCCTGGTGCCCGCACCGCATGGCATACTCACCCGCTGGGCCAGACATTGAACATCCTGAGCGGGGTTGGCCTCATTGGTTTGCGCGATGAGCCCCCACGTGAAATGCATTCCGGCGATACCATCTGGATTCCGCCGGGGGTGGAACACTGGCACGGCGCCGCAGCTGAAACCGGCATGGTGCATCTGGCCTTGCAGGAAGAGGTTGAGGGCTCTGCCGCCGATTGGCTGGAACATGTGAGCGACGCCGATTACCTGCGCAGCACAGAGAAAAGCGCCTGACGCCCATGCTACGCTATGCTCTGAAACGCGGGTTGTCGCTGGTGATCAGCCTCGCGGTCGCCTCGCTGGTGATCTTCTTTGTCATCGAAATTGCCCCGGGCGATCCCGCCTCCTTCATGCTCGGCATCAATGCCGAACCCGATACTGTTGCCGCGCTGCGCGCTGAACTTGGCCTGGATCAGGGCAAGCTGCAGCGTTACGTCGCCTGGGTTGGCGGGTTGCTGACGGGTGACTTTGGCATGTCCTATACCTATCGCACGCCCGTGGCCGGGATGATTGCCGATCGGCTCTGGGTCTCGCTGCCGCTGGCGCTATATGCGCTGGCGCTGTCGACACTGATCGCCTTTCCTGCCGGAATCTATGCCGCCGCCCGTCGGGGTAAGGCGGGCGACATGGCGGTGATGGGGGCCACCCAACTGGGCGTTGCGGTGCCCAACTTCTGGTTTGCCATGATCCTGGTGCTGATCTTTGCCATCAATCTGCGCTGGTTTGGCGCCGGGGGCTTTGCCGGTTGGGACGAAGGGCTTGGCGCCGCCCTGCATTCGCTCACCCTGCCCGCCATCGCCCTGGCGTTGCCACAGGCGGCGATTCTGGCCCGGGTCATGCGTTCATCGCTGCTGGATATCCTTGGTGAGGACTTCATGCGCACGGCCCGCGCCAAGGGGCTGACCCGCCGTCAGGCCCTTTGGCGCCATGGGCTCCGCAATGCAATGATCCCGGTGCTCACCATCATTGGCCTGCAATTCTCCTTCCTGCTGGCCGGCGCCATCATCATTGAACAGGTGTTTTTCCTGCCCGGTCTGGGACGGCTGGTGTTTCAGGCGATTTCCTCGCGCGATTTGATTGTGGTGGAATCGGTGGTGATGATCCTGGTTTTTGCGGTGATCACAGTGAATTTTCTGGTCGATCTTGCCTATGCGCTGGTCGACCCCCGGCTAAGGAGCCGCACATGATATCAGCCCCCTCTCTATGCCAGCTAGGGCAGTGCCAGACCCTGGGAGGGAGCCTTGCGCCCTCCCGTGGGGAGGATCGGGCGCGGCCCGGACTCACGTCCGGGCAAGACTATGTAGATAGGTGCCGCACATGAGCCGCAATCTGTTCCTCGGCGCGCTGCTCTCCTCTATCGTGGTTCTGGCTGCTTTGGTCTCTTTCATCTGGACGCCCTTTGACCATACGGCGATGAATATCCCGGCCAAGCTGCAACAGCCCAATGGCACCCATTGGCTTGGCACAGATCACTTTGGCCGCGATATCTTCTCGATGATCATGGTTGGCGCCCGTACCTCTATTGCGGTGGCGCTGGTGGCCGTGGGCATCGGCATGGGGCTGGGCGTGCCGCTGGGGCTGGCCGCCGCCGCCAACAAGGGCAGTTGGTTGGACGAGGGCATCATGCGGGCCAATGACCTGGTCTTTGCCTTCCCCTCGCTGGTGATTGCCATCCTGATCACCGCCATCTTTGGTGCCGGCGCCGTGAACGCCATCGCCGCCATCGGTATCTTCAACATCCCCGTCTTTGCCCGCATCACCCGTGGTGCGGCCCTGTCGCTGTGGGAGCGCGAGTTTATCCTCGCCGCACGGGTCGCCGGCAAGGGAGCGGCGCGAATTTCGGCGGAACATATCCTGCCCAATGTCGCCAACCTGCTGATCGTGCAGGGCACCATCCAGTTTTCGCTGGGTATTCTGGCAGAGGCCGGGCTGTCCTATGTGGGCCTTGGTGCCCAACCCCCCACCCCCAGTTGGGGGCGGATGTTGGCAGATGCCCAGACCATGGTCAGCTTTGCGCCGCATCTGGCGCTCATTCCCGGCTCTGCCATCGTGATCACCGTTCTGGGGCTCAATCTGATGGGCGATGGCCTGCGTGACTGGCTGGATCCCAAACTGAGGCTGGCGCGTTGATGACCTTGCTTGATATCACCAAACTCTCGCTGAAAATCGGCCATGTTGAGATCCTCAAAGAGGTCTCGCTCTCGGTTGCCCCCGGCGAGATTGTCGCCATCACCGGCGAGAGTGGCTCTGGCAAATCCATGACCGCCTTCTCGGTCATGGGGCTACTGCCAGAAACCGCCAAAGCCTCGGGCACGATCAGCCTTTCTGGAATAGATCTGCTGGCGCAAAGCGAGGCGCAGATGTGTGCCTTGCGTGGCCAAAGCATTGGCATGGTGTTTCAGGAACCGATGACCGCATTAAACCCGGTGAAGACCATCGGAGATCAGGTGATGGAGACCATCCTGATCCACAAGGCAATGGCGCCAGATCAGGCCCGGGACCGCGCCCGCAAGTTGCTAGACCGCGTCGGCCTGCCCGCCGATCGTTTTCCGCTCAGCCGGTTTCCGCATGAACTATCCGGCGGCCAACGGCAGCGAGTGGTGATCGCCATGGCCATCGCCCTGCGCCCCAGGTTGCTGATCGCGGATGAGCCGACAACGGCGCTGGATGTGACCACCCAGGCGCAGATCCTTGACCTGCTGCGCGATCTGGTGCGCGAATTTGACATGGGGCTGATGATCATCACCCATGACCTGGCTGTGGTGGCCGAGCTGGCAGACCGCATCGTGGTCATGCGCCACGGGGATGTGGTCGAAACCGGCGCGACGCAGGAGCTTTTGCACAATATGCAGCACCCCTACACCAGGATGCTCTTTGCCGCCTCCAACCATCAGGTGACCCTGCCAGAACCGCCCGCCCCCAAACCCCTGTTGGAGGTCAAAGGCGCAGTGCGCGACTACGCCCTGCCGCGCGAAGCGCTCTTTGCCAAGCCCAAGCATTTTCGCGCCGTCAGGGATGTCTCCTTTACCCTCTATCGCGGCGAACGTCTGGGACTGGTGGGGGAATCCGGCTGCGGAAAATCGACCCTAACGCGGGCCATTCTGGGGCTGGAGCCGCTTCAGGGCGGTGAGATCCTTTTGGATGGAATCCCCATCACCACCACGCAAAACCCCGAGATCCGCCGCCGTATGCAGGTGGTATTCCAAGACCCCTTTGGCAGCTTCAACCCGCGCCACCGGGTGGACCGGCTGGTGACCGAACCCTTCTACACCCTACCCGATCCCCCTAAAGGCTCCACCCGCAGCGATCTCATTGCTGAGACCCTACGCGCTGTGGGGCTGCAGCCAGAAGACGCGCAGAAATACGTGCATCAGTTCTCGGGAGGCCAGCGCCAACGCATCGCCATTGCCCGCGCCCTGATCACCCGGCCCGAATTGATCCTGTTTGACGAGGCCGTCTCGGCGCTGGATGTCTCGGTCCGGGCGCAGATCCTGGATCTGCTGGCGGAGCTTTGCGACTCCTATGGCCTCAGCTATCTGTTCATCAGCCATGATCTGAGCGTGGTGCGCACCATCACCGATCGCTGTCTGGTGATGCAAAAGGGAGAGATCGTTGAAGCCGCGCCAACAGAAGAAATCTTTGCCGCGCCAAAGCACCCCTATACCCGTGCGCTGATCGCCGCTGCACCACAACTGCCCGACATCACTGTAGGGGCCGCGTGATGGTCTCGCTCTCTTTGATCCTGCGGCGCGAGCAAACCATCTTTGCCTCGGTGCTCGCCCCCTATTTCAACGAGGTCGCCCCCGGCACCGCCATAGATCCGGTGAAACGGTCTGAGCAGATGCTGAACCGCCGGGACGTTACTGCTTTCTGGATCCATCACGAACAGGCTCGCATCGGTTTTGCCCTGGTGTTGAACCTGCCTGACGACCGGCGCGAGCTGTCAGAGTTTCTCATTGTGCCGCAGTATCGCCGTCAAGGGCTGGGGCGCGAAGCCGCCAGCCTGATCCTGCAGGAATTCCCCGGACGCTGGCGCATGGGCATATCCAAAGACTCCCCCCAAGCCGCTGGCTTTTGGGGCACCTGTCTCAGCCTGGTGCCCGGCCTCAGCGCCCTTCAGACCGGCGCGCCTTTCACCGACCATCAGATCAAAAGCTACACATTCGATATCGCAGGACCCGACAATGCCTAAACCACAGACCGCAAACGCAAACCCGATTTGGTTCGACCCGAGCCTCTGCCTGATTGGCGGCAGCTGGCAGCCCGCTGCCAGCGGCGAAACACTGCCCCTGGTGGACCCATCTGATGGCAGCGATCTTTGCCAGATCGCCCGCGGTGGCATTGCAGATATCGATGCAGCCGTACAGGCCGCCGAGGCGGCACTGACAGGGGAATGGGGGGCGATGGCAGCACTAGAGCGCGGCCGCATCCTCACCCGCATCGGACAATTGGTGCTGGAGCGGGTAGAGGAACTCGCAGCGCTGGAAGTACGTGACGTTGGCAAGCCTCTGACCCAGGCAAGGGCCGATGCTGTGGCCCTGGCGCGCTACTGCGAATTCTACGGTGGCGCCGCCGACAAGGTGCATGGCGAGACCATTCCCTACCTTGATGGCTATACCGTCTACACCCTGCGTGAACCCCATGGGGTAACCGGCCATATCGTGCCCTGGAACTATCCAATGCAGATCATTGGCCGTTCGGTTGGCGCGGCGCTGACCATGGGCAATGCCTGTGTTTTGAAACCCGCCGAAGAGGCCTGCCTCACCGCGCTGGCCTTTGCCCATATCGCTCAGGAGGCCGGGCTGCCTGCCGGGGCGTTGAACGTGGTGCCAGGCATTGGCGCCGAGGCCGGCGCCGCCCTGACTTCCCATCGCGGCGTGCATCACATTTCCTTCACCGGCTCCGTCGCCACCGGCGCGCTAGTTCAGCAGTCAGCTGGCAAGAACGTGGTGCCTGTAACACTGGAGCTTGGCGGAAAATCCCCACAGCTGGTGTTCGACGATGCAGACCTCGATGCGGCGCTGCCCTTTCTGGTCAATGCCGGCATTCAAAACGCCGGTCAGACCTGTTCTGCCTCCTCGCGCATTCTGGTGCAGCGCGGGCTTTATAACGCGGTGAAATCCCGCATGGCAGAGACCTATGAAGCCCTCACCGTTGGCCCCGCCGCCGAGGATCTGCGCCTTGGGCCGCTGATTTCAAATCGACAAAAACAACTGGTGGAGGGCTTCTTGCAAAAAGGCTCCGATCTGGAAATCGCCGCCCAGGGGCGCATTGTTGATGGCGCACCTGAAACCGGTGCCTATGTGCGCCCGACACTCTTTGCTGATGTGCCCGCCGACCATATCCTGGCGCAGCAAGAGATCTTTGGCCCGGTGCAGGTGCTGATCCCATTTGACACTGAAGATGAAGCCCTGGAGATCGCCAATTCCACCGAATTTGGCCTGGTTGCCAGCGTCTGGACCCGTGATGGCGCCCGGCAGATGCGATTGGCAAAAAAACTGCGCGCGGGGCAGGTGTTTTTGAACAATTACGGCGCAGGCGGTGGGGTGGAACTGCCCTTTGGTGGGGTAGGGAAATCCGGTCATGGGCGCGAAAAAGGCTTTGAGGCGCTTTATGGATTTTCCCAGTTCAAAACTGTGGCTGCACACCACGGCTGACTCAAGATAGGGGCTCTGCCCCCGGCCCTTTGGGCCTCCCCCGGGATATTTTTGGCCAAATGAAACGCTGATACTCCAACAGCACCGCTCTTGAATTTAACGCAAGGGGATCAGGCTGCCCCCCATCATCACCTTCTCCAAATATTCCCGCCGGAGGCATCACCGCGCGTAAGCGCGGTGAAAACAGGCACGACAGGATGACTAGACAACAACTTCGATGTGTTCCTGTTCGCCAACGCCAAAAACGCGTTTGTAGCGGCCAATCTCTTCCCTCGGACCCATCGCTTTTTCTGGGTTATCGGAAAGCTTGACCGTGGCGCGGCCATTGGCTGAAATCGCCTTGCAAACAAGAGAAAAGGGAGCCAATCCGTCCTTTGGCACCAGTCCTCGGAAGTCATTGGTCAGCAGGGTCCCCCAGCCAAAGGAAACCTTGGTCCGGCTGGCAAATTGCCGATGTAGTTCGGCGATCTTGTCGACATCCAGGCCGTCAGAAAAGATCACCCGCTTTTGCAATGGATCCTCGCCGCGCTCTTGCCACCATTTGATCGCCACCTCGGCGCCAGCGGCCGGATCGCCGCTGTCGATGCGGATCCCTGTCCAGCCCGCCAGCCAATCGGGGGCATGATCCAGAAAACCCTGGGTGCCATAGGTATCTGGCAAGATGATGCGCAGATTTCCCTCATGTTCGTCATGCCAATCCGACAAAACCTCATAAGGCGCCTGGGCCAGGGCCGCATCATCCGCCGCCAGGGCAGAATAGACCATTGGCAATTCATGGGCATTGGTGCCTATCGCCTCAACCTCGCGCCGCATGGCAATCAGGCAGTTGGAGGTGCCGGTGAACTTGCTCCCCAGCCCCTCACGCATCGCCTGCACGCACCAGTCCTGCCACAAGAACCCATGGCGGCGACGGGTGCCAAAATCGGCAATGCTGAGGCCGTCAATGTCGCGCAGGCGTTCGATTTTCTCCCAGACCCGTGTCATCGCGCGCGCATAAAGCACCTGCAGCTCAAACCGTCCCATGTCATTCAAAACCGCCCGCGAGCGCAGCTCCATCAGCACCGCCAGGGCCGAGATCTCCCAGAGCATGACCTCGTGCCATTTGCCCTCAAAGGTCAGCTCATATTGGTCGCCAACGCGCTCCAGATGGTATGCCGGCAGGCGCAGGTTTTCGAACCACTCCATAAAATCCGGGCGGAACATCTGGCGTTTGCCATAAAATGTATTGCCGCGCAGCCAGGTGCTTTCACCACGCGACAGCGACAAGGACCGGATGTGATCGAGCTGTTCGCGCAGCTCTCCCTCGTCAATCAGGCGGGCCAGTGGCACCGAAGTGGTGCGGTTGATCAGCGAGAATGTAACCTCTGTGTCCGGCTTGTTGCGGAACACCGATTGGCACATCAGCAATTTGTAAAAGTCCGTATCAATCAGTGATCGGATGATCGGGTCGATCTTCCATTTGTGATTGTAGACGCGGGTTGCAATATCCACCGGCGGCCTCATGCGATTTGGGTCATGTCTTGATAGGACAGGCAGCCGCCCCACGCAAGAAGATCACCCCAGACCGCGCCTCAGGCTCTGCGCTTGCGGATCAACGGATCACAATGGCTCGCCAAAACTTCCAGCAGCCTATTGCGATTGATCGGTTTGGTGACAAATTCATTCATCCCTGCCTCCAGGCAGGCAATGCGGTCTGTATCAAAGGCATTAGCTGTCAGGGCAATAATCACCGGCTGAGGCCCCTCGCGAGAGCGAATTATGCCAGTGGCTTCCAGCCCGTCCATCACCGGCATGCTGACATCCATCAGCACAATGTCCGGTTTGAACTGCTCCACCTTGTCCACCGCCTCGGCCCCATCATGAGCAAATTCCAACTCCAACGCGGTCCCTTTGAGGTATTTCTGGATCAACAACCGATTGACTCGGTTGTCTTCGGCCACCAAAAGCCGCAGCCCGGCGAGCTCTGTTGTACTGAGCTGACCCTCATTGCTCGTCTCCTCGGCGGCCTCGACGGTCTCGCTGCCCCCGCCCACGATCCCAAAGGGCATAGCCAGAGAAAAACAAGATCCTGCGCCCAGTTCCGAGCTGACAGTGATACGTCCGCCCATGGCCTCTGCCAGGCGTCGGGAAATTGCCAAGCCCAACCCGGAACCGCCAAAGCGACGACTGATGGCCGCATCAGCTTGTGAAAACCGTTCAAAAATATCCTTGAGCATGTCTTTTGGAATGCCAATTCCGGTGTCCACAACCGAGCAGTGTAGCATCACATCCCCGGCCCCCGCCGGTTCGACCTCCACCGAAACTTTGACCCGACCTTTTTCAGTAAATTTGATCGCATTGCCCACAAGGTTGATCAGAATTTGCCGCAGCCGGTGATCATCCCCGTGCAGGTGGCGCGGCAGGTCTGAATCGCGCTCAACAACCAGATCCAGGCCTTTGTTCTCTGCCTGAGTTTGCAGCAAGCGGGTGGTTTCGTCAAAACAACTGTGCAGATCAAAATCACAGGGGTTCAGCTCGATCTGCCCTGCGTCCAGCTTGGACAGGTCCAGAATATCGTTGATCAGTGCCAACAGGGTGCGGGCAGAGCTGAGGATGGTATCCGCATAGAGTTTCTGATCCCCATCCAGATCGGTTTCTTCCAGCAGCTGCGCCATACCTATGACCCCGTTCATCGGAGTGCGGATTTCATGGCTCATTGTGGCGAGAAAATCTGATTTGGCCCGGTTGCCCTCTTCGGCGGCAAGGCGGGCTTCGTCCAATTGCTGGGCGGCCTGTTTTGCAGCTGTGATATCGCGCTCAATGGCAATATAGGACATTGCACCGCCCTCACCGCTGGCAATAGGCACCTGATTGGTTTCAAACCAGATATCGCTGCCATCCTTGTGGCGGTTCAGGATCTCGACCCGAAACGGCTTTTCGGCGCGACGCCCTTCTTCGATTTCTCGGATCGCATCCGGGTTGGTATCCGAGTGGTTTAGCAAGATACCGGGGTTCTGCCCCAACGCCTCCTCAAAACGAAAGCCCGTCAACCTGGTGAAAGCCTCGTTTACCCATTGGATATTGGCATCCCGATCAACGATCAGAACACTGTCATTGGCGTGGCGCGCCACCAGGGCCAGCTTTTTGGCTTCGGCCTGCTGTTTAAGCAGGCGCTGATAGGCACCTTCCAGCTCTTGCTGCTGCAAGGCCTGCGTGAGGAAAAACCCGCGCGTGCGAGCAAAGCTGCGAATGACGAAGAGCACGTGCCAAATCAACGCCCCGTAGAGAATGAGCAACCCTGCCAGCTGGAGCTGAAAGCCCATTTGCTGCACGTCAACCACGCCTGAAGCCAAAACAATAATTGGTGCCAGTGCAAAAGGGGTGAGCCGCGCGATCGATGCGGGTTTGTGATAGGGAAACAGCAAACCTGCATTGATCGCCCCTCCTGCGAGCAAACCGGCCGTAAAAATCGGGTCGACCTGAACCTGTGCTCCGCCGCCAAAAAAGGCTTCAGACCAGAAAGGAGCTGCGGCGCCAATTGCAAAACCACATCCATGCACAAAGGCAGTGATCGTGCTCAAGAAACGCCATCGAGCCGAGGGATGACCTGCTAGAATTTGTCTACGGGCTGAACGCAGGCAAAGGCTGTCGATAAGCTCCACTGTAGCGGTGACCAAAAAGGCAATGTGCCCCGCCTGTGGGGACACGACTACCCAGAGGATCAGGGAGACCAGAACCAGAAAAGCCATGCGCGGCCAAAAGATCCGGATCTGGCCGCGGGTATAGCGCAGGAACAGCCCTTCCGAGCCATACCTTTCGTGGTGTTTGGCCAGCGGACCCTGCCCAGAGCTGCCTGTGGTGGTCATCTCAACTATTGCCTCCGCGCAATCCGCTCAACACATAGCCAATCCACTCTTTCAATTTTCCTAATTTCACCCCTGAAACCCTGCTCAAACCGCCCCTAGACTGTAGCCAAAAGCTGCACCCCAGCGGCGCGCATTGCTGCAAGGGATTTATCCAGGGAACCCTCGAGATCGATCGCCCGACAGGCCGAAAGATCAACCGTCACCGCAAAGCCCAGCTTGACCGCATCCAAGGCAGAAAACCCAACGCAAAAATCTGTGGCCAGCCCGACAAGGGTGAGATCCGTGATACCGCGGCTGCGCAGATAGCCTTCGAGCCCGGTTGGGGTTTTCTGATCATTCTCAAAAAATCCGGAATAGCTATCGATAGCTGGGCGAAACCCCTTGCGCAGGATCAGGTCTCCCTGGAGGTTCAACCCGGAATGAAACTCGGCTCCCTTGCTGCCCTGCACGCAGTGATCCGGCCACAGCACCTGCGTGCCATAACGCATTTCCACCGTCTCAAACGGCGCTTTACCCTGGTGTGAACTGGCAAAGGAACTATGCCCGGCGGGGTGCCAGTCCTGGGTCAGGATCACGGTCTCGAACCCCTCCATCAGCGTATTGATCGGGGCGACAACCGCATCGCCCTCTGGCACTGCCAAGGCACCGCCGGGGCAAAAATCATTCTGCACATCAATCACGATCAGAGCTTGCGTCATTTCAGATCCCTTTAATTTCTTGTTTTGAATGTATCCCTGCATATCTGGCGTGAAAACAGGAAGCTTTGCCACAGCGCGGATTTGTTTCTCTAAATGAAGGAAAATGCGCAATCTGGCGCCAAATCTGGCGGCCGGATTTGGTTTTCCTTGAAAATCCCGGCCCAGGGTTCTAAGGGCGCATCATGTATAGAATTGCTGCGCTCTACCACTTCACCCGCTTTGCCGATCCCGCCGCCATCAAACCGGCGCTTCTGGAGCTGTGCCTGCAGCATCAGGTCACGGGCTCTTTGCTGCTGGCGCAGGAAGGTATCAATGGCACCATTGCCGGTCCCGAGGCCGGGATCGAGGCGGTGCTCAGCCATATCAGGTCCCTGCCGGGCTGCGCTGATCTGGAGTGGAAAGAAGCCACCAGCGATCACCCGCCTTTTGGCAAAATCAAGGTTCGGCTGAAAAAAGAGATCGTCACCATGGGGCAGCCCGATGTCGATCCCAAGGCCCATGTTGGCAATTATGTCGAGCCTGAGGATTGGAACGATCTGATCAGCGCCGATGATGTGGCCGTCATTGACACCCGCAATGATTATGAGGTTCAGATCGGCACCTTTGAAGGCGCGATTGACCCCGAAACAGCGACCTTTCGCGATTTCCCGGCCTGGTGGCAGGCCAACAAGGAGCGTTTCCACAACAAACGCGTTGCCATGTTCTGCACCGGCGGTATTCGCTGTGAAAAATCGACCAATTATCTGCTCAGCCAGGGGATCGAGAATGTGTTTCACCTGAAGGGCGGCATTCTGCGCTACCTGGAAGAAGTGAAACCCGAAGACAGCAGCTGGCAGGGCGAATGTTTTGTCTTTGATAACCGAGTGTCTGTTGGTCATGGGCTGGTCGAAGGCCCGCATGAGCTCTGCCACGGTTGCCGCCGCCCGATTGTGCCCGCAGACAAGGCACGCCCCAGCTTTGAGATGGGTGTTTCCTGCCATCAATGTATTGATGAGACCTCCGAAGCCGACAAAGCCCGGTTTCGTGAGCGGCAGAAACAGATACAACTGGCGCGGGAACGCGGCGAGGCGCATCACGGCGGCCGCAGCGTCTAAAGCGCACAGGCGCAGATTGCACTTCTTTCACTCAAGCGCCGTTTGAGGTTTTTTTGTTGCGCGGACTGTCACAAAAGATACATGATTCAGCTAGCTTTAAGTCTTTTCGTGCTAAATGCCCGCTGGGCACTTAGCACGACTGTATGGAGTTACTTCGTCCTAACGGATTAATTTTATACAAGAGTTTTTATTGGTAACCAGTTTTGCTCAAGATCAGGCGCAACTGATCAGGCAAAGACCCCGAGGGTGAGGTGGACAAAAACAATGGCAAAAACAGTTGTCGGAATGACCCAGAGATCACAACTCGAAGAGGCAAGCCCTGCAAGTATTTCGGTTGGGGAAATCCGCATTCCCGACCTGTTTCGTGACCTGCCAGATGCGGTGATCATCGCGGATTCAGAGCAACGGATCACCTGGGTCAATATCGCTTTTGAAAAGCTGTTTGGCTTCAGCCGCGAAGAATTGGTTGGCCAAAGCGCCGAGCAGATTTACGAAAACCCCGCCGACTATGAAAAACAGCGCCTGGGGAATTTTAAGACCGCCAAACCCGAAATCGATCACAATTATGAAATGCGCTATAAGCGCAAAAATGGCTCCGGATTTCTGACCCATACCACCGGCGGCCCCATCCGCGACAAAAACGGCGCCGTGCTGGGCCTGTTTGCCATTATCAAAGACATCTCAAAGACTCGCGCGGTCGAAGATCTGCTGCACAATCTCTATCACATCTCCTCCAGCCAAGAGATGGAGCATACCGCCAAGATCCAGGCAATCCTGAAGCTCGGTTGCGAACATTTCCAAACCGAGTCCGGCCTGATCAGCTGGGTGCGCGATGATACCTATACCATCCTCTACAGCTATTCAGATCTGGTAGATGTGCCCCGCGGCACCAGTTTTCCACTGGGCGACACCTATTGTTCCGAGATGCTGCGCGGCGATGGCCCTCTGGCCTGCCACAATGCCAAAAACTCGCCCTTTGCCACCCATCCCTGCTATGACATGTTCCTTCTGGAAACCTATATCGGTATCCCCTTGTTCGTGGATGGAGAGCTATTTGGCACCTTGAATTTCACCTCAGCCGATGAACGGCATCCCTTTGAAAACGGTGACAAAGAGATGATCAAGATGTTCGCCGCCTGGATCGGCCAGCAGCTCAGCTTTGAAAAAGCCACCAACCAACTGCCGACGCCCTCCCCTGCGCAGGATTAGTACAGAGCCAATCTCTTCTGTTCAGGCGCCGATATGGTCGTGGTCCGTCAAGCATTCCGAATGATCGCGCAGCACTTCCAGCACCCGACAGTCGGCCACCGAATGGTGGCCGCAATCGCCAATCATCCGTTTTAACTCGACCTGCAGCGCCTGCAGCCGGGCAATGCGGTCCTCTACCTCTTTCAACTGGCGCTGCGCGATGGAATCCGCATCGGCACAGGATTGCGCCGGGTTGTCGGCCAGATCCAGCAGATCGCGGATCGCCTCCAGCGAAAACCCCAGCTGCCGCCCATGGCGGACAAAGGCCAGCCGATCTAGCCCTGTCTGACTATAGCGCCGCTGGCCGCCCTCTGTCCGTTCGGGCTCTGGCATCAGCCCGATGCTCTCATAGTAGCGAATGGTCTGCACCTTGGTGCCGGTGCGTTTGGCCAGGGTTCCAATAGTCAGCATCTCAGATCTCCTTACTGCGCAGCAGCCGCAATGCATTTGCCACCACCAAGAGCGACACGCCCACATCGGCGGCAATTGCTCCCCACATCGAGGCCATGCCGAGGGCGGTGGCCAGAGCAAATCCCAGTTTTGTCACCAGCGACAGGCCGATGTTCTGATGGATCACCGCCATGGTACGGCGGGACTGTTTTACCAGCCAGGGCAATCGGCTGATATCATCGCTCATCAGGGCGATATCAGCAGTTTCAATCGCCGCATCCGAGCCCATGGCCCCCATGGCCACAGCAAAATGCGCCCGCGCCATGGCCGGGGCATCATTGATCCCGTCGCCCATCATTGCCACCATCCCATAGCGACTGGTCAGCCTTTCAATCGCTGCGACCTTATCGGCAGGCAGCAGCTCGGCCTGCGCCTCGTCGATGCCCACCTCCTGCGCCACCGCCTGGGCCGTTGCTACGTTGTCACCGGTGAGCATCACCACCTTTTTGACGCCGAGGTCATGCAGCGCAGCGACCATTGCGCGGGCCTCGGGGCGGACCCGGTCACGCAGGGCGATCAGCCCAATCGGACCCTCATCCTTGCCAACCAGTACCAGTGTGGCGCCTTCAGCTTCCAATGCTCGCATCTGGAGCTCTGGCAGATCCGAGGCAAAGCCTTTTTCCGCCGCAAACCGGGGCGAGCCAAGCCAATGCACCTGCCCGTCATATTGGCCTTCGACGCCGCGCCCCGGCACCGTGCGGCTATCGCTGCTGGCTGTCACAGCAAGCGCCCTGTGGCGCGCCGCATCCAGGATCGCCAGAGCTAACGGATGGGCGGCACGGGCTTCCAGTGCGGCGGCAGCCTGTAGCAACTCTGCCTCCCCCGTGTCGCCGAGGGGATAAAGCCCGGTAACTTCGGGCCGCCCCTCGGTCAGGGTACCGGTCTTGTCGAGCGCGATGGCCTGCAGCCGACCCGGCGCTTCGATATAGGCACCGCCCTTGATCAACACCCCAGCGCGGGCCGAGGCCGCAAGGGCTGCAACGATCGACACCGGGGTTGAAATCACCAGGGCACAGGGGCAGGCGATCACCAAGAGGACCAGCGCGTTATAGACCCAGAACCCCCAGTCTGCGCCCAGAACTAGCGGCGGCAGAACCGCCAGGGCTACCGCCAACCCCATCACCATGGGCGTGTAGATGCGGGCAAATTTTGTCACCCATTGCTCCACCGGAGCCCGGCGGGCATGGGCCTCACCCACCATGCGGGTGATCTTGGCCAGAACCGTATCACTGGCCGCTTTGCTGGCAGCGACGGTCAGGCTGCCATCGCCATTGATGGTCCCGGCATAGACCTCATCGCCCGGTTCTTTGGCCACCAGGGCGCTTTCGCCGGTTATCGGCGCCTGATCCACCGATCCAAGCCCCGCAATAACCCGGCCGTCCAGCGGGATGCGATCACCGCCGCGCACAACAAAGCGCTGGCCGATCTGCACCTCGGCGGCGGCCATATCCACCTCGCTGCCATCTGGGAGGAGCACCCGCGCCGTGGGTGGCGCCAGGTTGAGCAGGCTGGCCACGGCATTTCGCGCCCGCCCCACGCTCCAGGACTCCAGGGTCAGCGACAGGGCAAAGAAAAAGGCCACCGTGGCGGCTTCAAAGAACTCGCCCAGAGCGATGGCGCCTGCCACGGCCACCACCATCAACAGGTTCATATCCGGCGTCAGATTGCGCAACGCGTACCAGGCCTTTGGCAGCACCAGCCAAACCCCCAGCATCACCGAGATCAGGAATAGCCCCAGCTCCGACAGCGGAACGGCCAGATCGCCATGCCCGGCAAAGAGCTGGCCCAGGCCAGCCGCGCCGGAATGACCGATGTGCCAGGCCAGACCACCGCCCCAGAACAGGGCACTGGCGGTGGTAAAGCGCTTTTGCCGGGTAAGATGCACCGCCTGATCGGCCGCGGCGCTGGCGGTCTCCCAGGGCTTGGCCTGCATGCCGGTCTTTGCCACCAGATCCTGCACTTCTTCATCTGCGATCTGTTTGGCCGAGGCCAGCAGCGTCATGCGTCCGTTGAGCACATCAAAACCGAGATGATCCGCCCCCCCCACCGCAGGCCCAAGGACACGGTTGAGGGTTGCGACTTCCTCGGCACAGCACAATCCATTGACGCGAAAACTGCGCCCCGAAGTGAGCTGAACCACCTCCA
Source organism: Pseudophaeobacter sp. (assembly GCF_039971195.1). Lineage (GTDB taxonomy): Bacteria > Pseudomonadota > Alphaproteobacteria > Rhodobacterales > Rhodobacteraceae > Pseudophaeobacter. The sequence continues at coordinate 7,186 of NZ_JBDWPJ010000060.1, read as the reverse complement.
CGGCGGGCTCCACGGCCCCACTGTTGCAACAGCCCGTAGTCTCACCGGAGTGGACCTGCGCTTTGGTATCGGTGGCGTTCAATTTGGTAGTGCTACAACAGCTATCTTGGGGCATTGGGGCCTCTTGAATTTCAAAGACCTAACCTAGATAAATCCTCCAGTGACTAGAGCTTCAAGAGGTTTCTCAAAAAACTTTCGCCGCCTCAGCAAGCCACCGCAGACCATTCCGGCCGCGCCCGTCAGTTAGCTCGCCAGTGCCTGCTGAGAACGCTGTACCCCAACCTCGCTATAGGCTCCGCGCCGCACCGCCTGGGGGCTGACCCCAAGCTGTTTATGGAACCAGCGCGACAGGTTAGAGCGGGTGCCAAAGCCAGTGGCCGCGACAATCTCATAGACGTTCATGCTGGTATGGGTGAGCAGCTGATGTGCCCGCTCGATCCGTAACATGCGATAGGCCGTCTGCGGCCCACTGCCGGTACAATCACGAAAGCGACGCTGCAGCTTGCGGGTTGACACCCCCTGGTGCCGGGCCAATTCGCAGATCGAAAGCGTCTCTTCCATATGCTGCTGCATCAGCTGCAGGCTTTGTTCGATCAAGGCATCCCCTCCGGCCCGGTGCAGGATCTCCAGGCTGGCTTTGCTTTGAAACCGGCTGTCCCCGGCGTCGAGCCCGATGTATTCGCCCAGCGCATCCGCCATGAATTCACCATGGCTGCGCCCGATCAGGTCCAGCAGCAGGCGCAGGGTCGCCAATGGGCTGACAGCGGAATGCACCGGATCCGCAAGGTGATACTGGGTGCCAGCTGCCAGGCTCTGCAGGGCTTCTTCTTCGGCGGCAGCGGTAAAATTGGAATGTACAGCAAGGCGCTGTCCGTCAAACATGCCGGCCTCCTGTGGCAGGAACACCGCTCCGCCCACCAGTACGGGCTGTTGGCAGCGATGCAACAGCATCTGCAGCGCGGCGCGGTCATTGCTGCTGACGCGCCAGCGCGCGCGGATATCGCCAAGGAAAATGCACATATGGCGGTGCTGACGTCCGTGGTTCAGGTGGTTGAACTCTGACAGGCGTAGGATCGACACTGCGTAGCGCGCGTCCGGGATCACCTCATTAGCCGAGAGCAACAGATCCGCCAGGATCTGACCGGCCCCAGGCGCAGCCTCATCCGGCAGCAGAATGGCAACCTGTTTGAGCGGGCGCAACGACACATCGGCGGCAGGCCTGGGGGACGTGGTCACCGGGTTTGATACGCTGTCTGAAACTTGGCTTTGGAATGTCATATCCGCCTCCTCCGATGGCTGGACCGCGCCCCCAGGCGGGGCCTCGCGGGTTCAAAGAGAGGTTGGTGCCGCCCGATCTGTGAGTGGGGCGGCACCTGTGGGTGTAGGGTTGGGGATCAGCTATCGCTGTCCTCTTCGTAGTCCGACATGGGCGGGCAGGTGCAGATCAGATTGCGATCGCCATAGGCATTGTCGACCCGGTTCACTGGCGACCAGTATTTGTCGACACCCAAAGAGCCGGGCGGGAAGCAGGCGGCCTCGCGGCTATAGGGACGATCCCAGTCACCCACCAGGTCGCGCACCGTGTGCGGTGCGTTTTTCAGCGGGTTGTTCTCTGCGTCGATCTTGCCATCGATCACATCCTGTGCCTCGCCCCGGATCGACAACATGGCATCGCAGAACCGATCCAGCTCATCTTTGGGTTCCGACTCTGTGGGCTCCACCATCAGGGTGCCTGCCACCGGCCAGGACATGGTGGGCGCATGGAAGCCCGAGTCGACCAGACGTTTGGCCACATCATCCACGCTGATGCCGCCGGCGTCATTGAGCGGACGGGTGTCCAGAATGCACTCATGCGCTACCCGGCCGGTCGAGGAAGTATAGAGAATACCATAGGCATCCTTGAGCCGTGCCGCGATATAGTTGGCGTTGAGGATCGCAACCTTGGTCGCCTGGGTGAGACCCGCGCCGCCCATCAAAAGGATATAGGCCCAGGAGACTGGCAGGATCGAGGGCGATCCAAAGGGCGCCGCAGAAACCGGCCCAACGGCAGAGCCATATTCCGGATGGCCTGGCAGATGTTCGGTCAGATGTGCCTTGACGCCAATGGGGCCCATGCCGGGGCCGCCGCCGCCATGTGGGATGCAGAAGGTTTTGTGCAGGTTCAGGTGGCTGACATCGCCGCCAATCTTGCCCGGCTGGGCGAGGCCCACCATGGCGTTCATATTGGCGCCATCGATATAGACCTGACCACCGTGTTCATGGGTGATGTCACAGACTTCCTGCACGGTTTCCTCAAACACCCCATGGGTGGAAGGATAGGTGATCATGCAGGCGGCCAGGCTGTCGGAGTGCTTTTCCGCCTTGGCGCGAAAGTCAGCCACATCGATATTGCCCTGATCATCCGCAACAACCGGAACCACCTTATAGCCCACCATCTGCGCCGAAGCCGGGTTGGTGCCATGGGCCGAGGTGGGGATCAGGCAGACATTGCGATGCCCCTGCCCCCGCGCGCCATGGTAGCTGCGGATGGTCAGCAGACCGGCATATTCCCCCTGCGCGCCCGAGTTGGGCTGCTGGGAAATCGCATCATAGCCGGTGATCTGGCAGAGCTTGTCGTTCAGATCTGCGATCATTTCGTGATAGCCCTGCGCCTGATCTGTGGGGCAGAAGGGATGCAGATTGCCAAACTCAGGCCAGGTGACCGGGATCATCTCGACGGTGGCGTTCAGTTTCATGGTGCAGGAGCCCAGCGGGATCATCGACCGGTCCAGCGCCAGATCGCGGTCAGCCAGGCGGCGCATGTAGCGGGTGATTTCGGCCTCGGCCCGGTTCTTGTGGAAGATCGGGTGGGTCAGATATTCACTTTCGCGCAGCGCATAGTCTGGCAGGCGATACTGCTTGTTGGAGCTGTCGTCGCTCTTGCTGATACCAAAGGCGCCCCAGACGGCCTCGATAGTCTCGGCGCGGGTCTGTTCGTCCAGGCTGATGCCAACCTTGGTTCCGCCCACTTTGCGCAGGTTGATGCCCCGGGCAACGGCGGCCTCCATGACGGTCTGCTGCAGCGGACCAACCTCAACGGTGATGGTGTCAAAGAAGACCTCAGGTTCGACCGTATAGCCGTTTTCTTCCAAGCCCGCAGCCAGACGCGAGGTCTTGCGGTGCACCGACTGGGCGATGGCCTTGATGCCATCAGGGCCGTGGTAGACCGCATACATCGAGGCCATCACCGCCAGCAGCGCCTGGGCTGTACAGACGTTGGAATTGGCCTTTTCACGGCGGATATGCTGTTCGCGGGTCTGCAGTGCCAGGCGATAGGCCTTGTTGCCGCGACTGTCGATCGACACCCCGATGATGCGTCCCGGCATGGCGCGTTTGAGCTTATCCGTAGTGGCCATATAGGCCGCATGGGGACCACCATATCCCATGGGAACACCAAAGCGCTGGGTCGAGCCGATGGCAATGTCAGCCCCCATTTCACCGGGAGATTTCAGCAGCGCCAGCGACAGGATATCGGCGGCAACCACGGCGATGCCTTTGTTGGCATGCAGGGCTTTGATCTCATCGGTGAAGTCACGCACATGGCCGTAGGTGCCGGGGTACTGGAAGATAGCGCCAAAGACCGCTTCGGCCACCAGTTCGTCCGGGTCGGCAACCACCACGTCGATGCCCAGAGGCTCGGCCCGGGTCTTGATCACCGCAATGGTCTGGGCGTGGCAGTTCTGATCGACAAAGAAGGCGGCATTGTTGGCCTTGGAGCGGGCTCCGCGATGCGCCATGGCCATGGCCTCAGCCGCGGCAGTGGCCTCGTCCAGCAGCGAGGCATTGGCGATATCCATGCCGGTCAAGTCACTGACCATGGTCTGGTAGTTCAACAAGGCCTCAAGACGGCCCTGGGAAATCTCGGGCTGGTAGGGCGTATAGGCGGTATACCAGGCTGGGTTTTCCAGGATATTGCGCAGGATTGGCGCCGGGGTGGAGGTGCCGTAGTAGCCCTGACCAATCAGCGAGGTCAGCACCTTGTTCTGACCGGCCACTTCTTTCATGTGGAACAGCGCATCGCGTTCGGTCATCGCCGGGCCCCAGTCCAGCGGATCTTGCTGCCGGATGGCGGCGGGCACGGTGGCATCGATCAGATCATCCAGGGTTTTGAAGCCGATCACCTTCAGCATCTCGGCCATCTCTTTGGGCGAGGGGCCGATGTGGCGACGGTTGGCAAAATCATAGGCTTCGTAATCGGTCAGTTTAAAGGCCATCTGCGGCGCTCCTACGGAGAGGTGGTCTGTTTACCGGAGCGGTGGGAGCCTCCGGCGGGAATATTTGGAGAAGGTGATGGAGCGGGGCCAGAGCTGCCGGCCCCGCCGCGCTCAGCCGATCAGGGCCTTGTAGCCATCCAGATCCATCAGATCTTCGAGCTGGGCAGCATCCGCCAGCTTGATCTTATAGATCCAGGCATCCCCCTCCGGGCTGTCGTTCAGCGCGCCGGGGGTCTCTTCCAGAGCCTCGTTGACCTCTGTGATTTCGCCATCCAGAGGCGCGTAGATCTCCGAGGCCGCCTTGACGGATTCGATGACGCCGATCTCGTCGCCTTTTTCAAAGTCATCCCCGACGTCTTTCTGTTCGCAAAAGACGATCTCGCCCAGCTGATCTGCGGCGTGCTGGGTGATGCCGACGATGGCGGTATCGCCTTCAACGGTGATCCATTCGTGTTCTTCGGAATAATAGGTGGCCATCTGGGACACTCCTTTTGGTCTTGTCTTGGGTCTTAGCGTTTGTAGTTCTGGGTCACGAAGGGCAGGGCGACAATTTCTGCCGGCTGGGATTTGCCCCGAATGATCAGGTTGACCTTTTCGCCGGGCGCGCTGTGGCCAGCGGCGACATAGCCCATGGCAACCGGGCCACCCACGGTGGGGCCAAAGCCGCCCGAGGTGATGGCGCCAATGCTATTGCCCTCGGCGCATTGGACCTCGACCCCCTGGCGGGCCGGGGCGCGGCCGGTGGGTTTGATGCCAACCAGTTTGCGGCTCGGCCCTTCGGCCAGGTCTTTCTGAATGCGCGCGGCGCCGGGGAACCCCCCCTCTTCGCGACGGCGTTTTTGCATCGCCCAGGTCAGCGAGGCCTCAACGGGTGAGGTGTCATTGTCGATGTCGTTGCCATAGAGGCAGAGGCCAGCCTCGAGCCGCAGGCTATCGCGGGCGCCGAGACCGGCGGGTTCGCAATCCTCGTGGGCCAGGAAGGCGCGGGTGATCTCGACGGCCCTATCTTCGGGGATGGAGATCTCGTAACCGTCTTCGCCGGTGTAACCGAGGCGCGACAGGCGGCATTCAACGCCATTGATATCGGCCACAAGGGTTTCCATGAATTTCATCTCGCGCGCGGCGGGGCAGAGATCACCCACGACCTCTTCCGCTGCGGGGCCCTGCACCGCCACAAGGGCGCGGTCAAAAATCTCGGTCACCTCGACGCCTTCGAGGTGTTTGGCCATATGCGGAATGTCCTGGTGGCGCATGGAGGCATTGACCACGACAAAGAAATGATCGCCCGCATTGGAGACGATCAGGTCATCCATGATGCCGCCATTTTCATTGGTAAAGAAGGTGTAGCGGGCCTTGCCTTCCTTGAGCGTGGTAAAAGCCGAGGGCGCGATTTTTTCCAGCTGGGAAGCGACATCTGCGCCTTTCAGGATCACCTGACCCATATGGGAGACATCAAACAGGCCTGCTTTTTCGCGGCATTGCTTGTGCTCGCCCATGATGCCCATGGGGTATTGAACCGGCATTTCCCAGCCGGCAAAATCAACCATCTTGCCGCCAAGCTCGACGTGCAGATCATAAAGCGGGGTACGTTTGGGTGCGTCAGTCATAGTATCGGGCCTTTGTGTTCATAGATCAGTCGCGGACGACCATAACGGTGCAATGAGCATTACGCACCACGCGTGCCAGGTTTGGGCCAATTTCGTAGTTCGGGAAGTCGCCTTTCGCCGAGGCCATGACGATCATGTCAAAACCGTCCTTGTGGGCCAGCTTCAAAACCTCGCGGTAGACGCTGCCTTGTTCGATATGCACCGGCACATCTGCGGCATTGCCTGCCTCCAGGATCGCCTGCACCTTGCCGCGCACAAAGTCCTGGGCGCCTGAGCCATAGTTGGCCGGCAGGTTGGGCAGCTGGATGATTTCGGGGATGACCTCAACCGCATGCAGTTCAGCGCCGTAGAACCTGGCCTGTTCAAGGGCCAGCGGCAGTGCCTTTTTCCAGGATCGATCGTCCGTGTGATCAATCGTCAGCAGGATCTTTGTGGCCATCTGTCATCTCCTCAAAAATGGATGTAGCAAAAGCGAGGAGCGGGCTGCCCAGCCCCTCGCCCAGGTTTTGGGATCAGGTTATTCGGAAGCCGAACCCGTGCCTTCAGTGGCGCCCCCCGAGGCAAAGAACTCGCGGGTGAGTTTGAAGACAACCGGGCTGAGCAACACCAGCGCAATCAGGTTGGGCAGCGCCATCATGGCATTCAGCGTATCTGCCAGCAGCCAGATAAAGCCGAGATCCGCAGTGGCCCCAAAGTAGATCATCACAATCCACAGCACTCGGTAGGGCACCAGCGCTCTGGGACCAAAGAAGAAGCCGACACATTTCTCGCCGTAAAAGGACCAACCAAGGATGGTGGTGAAGGCAAAGATCGACAGGGCAACCGCGATCAGGGCTCCACCCAGGCCGGGCAGCGAGGTTTCAAAGGCCAGCGAGGTCAGCGCCGCGCCCGAGATTGCCTTGTATCCTTCGACCTCTCCATTGGCCAAGAAATCTGCCACCGAGTGATCCAGGGCGCCAGAGGCGATGATCGCCAGACCAGTGATGGAGCAGACGATAATGGTGTCAATGAATGTCCCCAGCATCGCAACCAGGCCCTGATTCACAGGACCAGCGGTGGAGGCCGCCGCATGGGCGATTGGTGCTGAACCAAGACCGGCTTCGTTGGAGAAGACGCCACGGGCGACACCGAAGCGGATCGCAAGCCAAACAGCAGCACCGGCTGCGCCACCCTTGGCAGCCCAAGGGGTAAAGGCATAGGCAAAGACCTGGCCCAGTGCGTCAGCAATGGCCCCGGCATTGATCATCAGGACAATCAGGCCCGCGATGATGTAGCTGATGGCCATAAAGGGCACCAGTTTACCGGCAACCGCACCAATTCGGGTAA
>NZ_JBDWPJ010000059.1:0-5285 GCF_039971195.1 Pseudophaeobacter sp. | reverse complement strand
GGTGTTATCTTCAGCCGGAGCCGGCACGGCCTCGCGGCTTGAAACCGCATCGGGTGTCAGCGACGCAGGCGCGCTGGCCGCCAGGCTGCGCCGGGTCATTTCCGTCAGAATCTCCGCGCCAGAGGGTCCCAGTAAGACGCTGCCCTCGGGGGCATAAAGCGCCAGCAGGACCAGATGATTGTTGAGCACAAAGGCGCCGCGCCAGTGTTCGGCGCTGGCGCCTTTTCCGGCACCGCCCATGGCGCTGTGGCCGGGCCATTGCAGTCGCACCAGCGGCAACAGGCCCTTGTCATCATAATAGAGCAGCTTGGCGCCCTCGGCGCTTTGGGCAAGATCAGTTGCTGAGAGTGCCGTGGTATCGCCTGCCGGACCAATAGTGGCGGTTATGACGGCAGCACGGTTGCGGCCAAACAGGCTGCCGCCCTGCAACAGGTTACAGCGCGGCAGCAGGACAAAGCCGCCGTCCGGGTCGTGGCGCAACATGGTGGTGTCGATGCAGTGTCCGGCGGGTGCCACCAGGGTGACGGCTCCCTGTGCAAAACGGGCCTGGGTTTTGGTTGACCGGCTGGCGGTCTCGTCAAAGGCACCACTGGCTGCGGCAAAGGCAAAACCGGTCTTTGATGCCGGGCTGCAGGCAGAAAGGCCACAAACCAAGGCCAGTGCCAGGGCTCGCGGAGCTGTAACTCGGCCTGCCCCAGACCTTAGATCAGAGAATCGCTGCGCGACTCGGGGCTGGTCATAGGGGGGCTGGCTCAGCCCTGATGGCCGACTCGCTTTAGCAATTGTCATCTCTGCCGGTCTTCTGGCCTTTTGGGCCAGCCTCTGTTGCCCCGCCTGGGGTCTGTTGTTGTAAGCACCGCAATAATTTCACCTTTTATCCGGTGCAAGTGCGAAGAAGCGTGAACTGGATCACCTTGCCTTTGGCGATTATGGTGCATAGCGACGCCAGGTTTTGTCCCAGTGATCCAATTTCTGGTGGCACCAGCAAGCTGGTGTCCCCCGCAAGACCTTATCATGCAGCTTTTATGCCACAAGGACCGGCTATGCCCCCCACGCTGTTTTCATTTATCTGGCGCTATTCAAAGCGACAGCAGCTTGGTCTGTTGGCGTTGACCCTGCTGATCTTTCCCTTCCTCTACGCCACGTTGGAGCTGCCCAAGCGGATCATCAACGATGCCATTGGTGCGCCTGATCCCGTGGTCATGGTCTGGGGCCAGCAGATGAGCCAGGTCGAATACCTGCTGCTTTTGTGTTGCGGGTTTCTGGCTGCCGTGGTGGTGGCCGGGGGGCTGAAGATGCGGCTCAATACCGCCAAGGGGGTGACGGCCGAGCGGCTGCTGCGGCGGCTGCGCTATACGCTGATCAACCGGATGATCCGCTTTCCCAAACCCTATTTCCGCACCACCAGCCAGGGCGAGCTGGTCTCGATGATTACCTCCGAGAGCGAACCGATGGGCGGGCTGATGGGCGATGCCCTGGCGCAGCCGGTGTTTCAGGCCGGGCAGATGCTGACCATCGTCGCTTTCCTGTTCATGCAAAGCGTCTGGTTTGGCCTGGTCTCGATCGCGCTGATCCCACTGCAGGCCTGGCTGATCCCGATGCTGCAACGCCAGATCAACCTGTTGAACAAGGACCGCATTCAGGAGGTGCGCGCCCTGGCGGCCGAGATTGGCGAGACCGCAGCGGGAATTTCGGATCTGCGCGGCAATGGCGGCTGGCGCTTTCGACTGGCACAGATTTCTGACCGGTTGGGGCGCCTGTTTGATATCCGCCGCCGGATCTACAACAGAAAATACTTCATGAAGTTCCTCAACAACCTGATCGGCCATATGACGCCTTTCGTGTTCTATTCGGCGGGCGGGATACTGGCGATCCGGGGTGAGATCACCGTGGGGGCGCTGGTGGCTGGGCTGGCGGCCTACAAAGACCTGTCGGCGCCATGGAAAGAGCTTTTGACCTATTACAACCAGTTGCAGGATATGGGGCTGCGCTGGGCAATCATGACCGAACGCTTTGCCCCCAAGGGGATGATTGATGCCAATCTGATCGAGGGCAGCCCGGATGATCTGCCGCATCTGCGCGGTGATGTGATCTTTCGCAATGTCTCGCTGCGCGACGCTGAAGGCAATATGGTGCTCGAAGATCTGTCGCTGACCATCCCCGAAGGCGCGCGGGTCGCGGTGCAGAGCGGCAGTGATGCAGAGCGGGCGGCTTTTGCCCAGCTGCTGACCCGCGAAGTGCTGCCGACGCGGGGCTCGATCACCATGGCCGGGCACCGGCTGGAGGCGCTGCATCAGGAGGCGATCGCGGCGCGGGTGGGCTATGCCTATTCGCATCCCTATCTGTTTTCCGGCTCGCTGGGGGACAATGTGCTGATGCCCCTGCGCAGCACGCCGCAGCTGCCCAATCCATCACCGCAGACCCAGCGCCAGATGGCAGAGGCTCTGCGGGCAGGCAACAGCCCGGACCCGCTGGAGGCCGATTGGGTCAATCCGGCGCTGGCCGGGCTGGGGTCAGAGGGGGATGTGCGCGACTGGTGGTTCCAGCTGGTGCAGGCCATGGGGGTGGATCAGCAACTGTTCCGCCGCACCCTGCACGCACAGTTGCAGATGGGCAGCCATCCGATGTTGGAGCAGCATATCGTGCGGCTGCGCCCGCTGATCAAACAGCGCCTCATCGAGGCCGGACTGGACGGGGTGGTTTATCATTTTGAGCCTGACAGCTTTAACCCGGCGGTGCCGCTGGCCAGCAATATCCTCTTTGCCGCCGCCACTCGCGATATTGCTCCCGAAGAGCTCTTGGCGCCGGGCAATCTGTTTTATCAGGTGATCCGGGACCAGCAATTGGCGGCGGAAACCCTTGGGATTGGTCTGGGTGTGGCCGAGACCTTGATCCAGACCTTTGGCCGCGAGGATCTCGACCATCCGTTGTTTCAGCGCCTGGGGCTGGATGAAGAGCTCTACTGCCGCCTGTGCAGCGCCGCCGAGGAATACGCGGCCCTGGACAGCAAGGGGTCGGGGCGGGGCAAGGACAAGACCCGCAACCTGAGCGAGCCCGCACGGGCGGCGCTGATGACAATCCCCTTCCTGCTGTCTGCGGAACAGATCGGTCCTGGTTTCCCCGAAGGTTTCAAGGACCGCATCCTGAAAATCCGGGCGTCCAGCAGTGCCGATTTGGTGGCGCGCTCCAAAGGCCTGTTCGCAGCCTTGCTGCCCGAGGGCTATGTGCCGCGCCTCTCCGTGTTGGAAAACGCGCTGTTTGGCAAAATCTCACTGCATGCGGGCGACAAGGCGCATCAGGTCGAGACCCTGGTGAGCGAGGTTGTTTCGGCCTATGGGCTGCAAAAACGCCTGGCGCTGATCCTTTATGACCTGCCCACGGGGCTGGGGGGATCGCTGCTGGACCCGGTGTTTCAGGAACGCGCGGCCTTTACCCGCGCCGCCATCAAACGCCCGGATGTGCTGATTTTGGACCGGGCTCTGGCCAGCCATGATTCCGACAGCCGCCTGCGCACCCGGGCGCGGCTACAAGAGTTGATGCCCTTGACCACGATGATCTTTCTGGAGGATGAGTTCCGTCATCCTGAACGCTATGATCTCTTTGTCGAGATCCGCGACGGGCGCATAGATGGCCGCACTGACGGTATTGAGCGCCGGCAAACAGACCGCCCCGAAGGGGTGGCGGCTGAAGACTTCCGCCAAAAACTCGAGGTGATCGCCCGCGCCGATCTCTTTGCCCAGTTGGATTCGCGCAACCAGCGCCTGTTGGCCTTTTCGGCGCAGTGGCACCGGGTGAGCGCGGGCGAGATGATCTTTGGTCGCGGCGAAAGCGGCGATGCGGTTTACCTCTGCCTTGAGGGCCGGGCAGAGCTGTTGTGGCCGGATGCGCCAGAGCTAATGTCGCCGGTGGCGGTGATTGAGCCGGGGCGGTTGATTGGCGATCTGGCGGTGATCCTGCGCCAGCCACGTGAAATGGACCTGCGCGCCGCCGAGGATTGCCTGTTCCTGCGCATCGGCGCCGAGGAATACCGCGCCGTGATCGAAAGCGACGCAGGCGTTGCTACGCAGCTGCTTGAAACGGTTTCCGGCCATCTGGTGGCGCTGGCAACCAAGGTCCGGGCAGCGGGCTTGCCAGCAATGGGCTTCTCGGGTGAGATGCCGCCGGAAGATGTCGCAACAACAGCGTCACAGCCCACGCAAGAGGACAGGCCAGAATGACAGCAAGATCCGCCTATGCAGCGCATGAAGCCCTGGTGGCCCCGGCGCGGCCCAAATCGCAGATCTGGCGTCTGTTGGCCGCAATCGCTCTGATTGCGGTGGTGATCTATGTGCTCAGCTTCGGGGCCTTTATGCTCATGCTGCAGGCAGGTTCTGAGGTCTGGCTGCAGCATATGATCAAAGGTGACACGCCGCTGGCGATGCTGGTGATCTTGCTGACGTTTTTCTCAATGATGCTGGGGGTCGGCCTGGCCGCACGTTTGTTGCAGCATCGCTCCTTTGTCAGCCTGATCGGGCCAGCCTCCCTGTTCACCCGACAATTTGCCCGGGTCTTTGGTGGGCTTGTGATCTTGCTGCTGGTTCTGCTGGTCCTGCCACCCTACGATTTTGGTGCCCCTCTGGTGGCAAACCTGCCCTGGCAGCTCTGGCTCACCCTGCTGCCACTGTCGCTGGGGGCGGTGCTGGTGCAGGTCAGCGCCGAAGAACTGGTGTTTCGCGGCTATCTGCAACAGGCCTTTGCGGCGCGGTTTCAAAATCCGGCGATCTGGCTTTTGCTGCCCTCTGCTCTGTTTGGCCTGCTGCACTACATGCCGCAAGAGGCCGGCGACAATGCCTGGCTGCTCTGCCTTTGGGCCATGGGCTTTGGCGTGTTGACCGCTGATCTGACAGCCCGAGCCGGCACCCTGGGCCCGGCCATTGCGGTGCATTTTTTCAACAACATCGTTGCCTTGCTTATCGTGGCCTCACCCAGCAGCCTCTACGGCCTGTCGCTCTACCTGCTGCCTTATGAGATGTCGGACGTCGATCAGCTGCGACCCTGGCTTGTGGTGGACTGCGCCATGATGCTGGTCTCTTGGCTGGTGGCACGGCTGGCGATACGGCGCTGATTGCATTTCGGTGCAAGGCACCTTATCTGGGGTGCCAAACCGGCCCCCGCTAGAGGCATGATATGAACTGGATCACCAACTACGTCCGCCCAACGATCAACTCGCTGTTTTCGCGTCGCGAAGTGCCCGAGAATCTTTGGCAGAAATGCAGTGAATGCGGCACCATGCTGTTTCACCGCGA
>NZ_JBDWPJ010000058.1:0-7218 GCF_039971195.1 Pseudophaeobacter sp. | reverse complement strand
TATTTTGACCGATGCTGCGGGCGCCAAAATCGCAGCCCAGCCACTGGAGGAAAGCCACGCGGCCCTGGTGATCGTCGAAGACCCGCGCCAGGCCCTGGCCTATGCGGCAGCGCTTTGGTTTGGGGCGCAGCCACAGACCATGGTGGCGGTGACCGGCACAAATGGCAAAACCTCGGTGGCGACCTTTGTGCGTCAAATCTGGTGTGAGTTGGGCCACGAGGCTGTCAACCTTGGCACCACTGGTATCGAAGGCGCCTGGAGCCATCCGCTGGCCCATACCACACCGGAACCCATCACCCTGCATGCCGCCCTGGCAAAGGCGGTAGCAGCTGGCGTTACCCACGCGGCGATGGAGGCCTCCTCGCATGGGCTGGACCAATGTCGTCTGGACGGTGTGCAGCTGGCAGCGGCAGGCTTTACCAACTTCACCCAGGATCACCTGGACTACCACGAGACCTTTGAGGCCTACTTTGCCGCCAAGGCCGGGTTGTTCCGCCGGGTGCTACCCGAAGAAGGTGTTGCGGTGATCAATATGAATGATCCGCGCGGGACAGAGATGCGGGCGGTGGCCGCTGTACGCGGCCAGGAAGTGCTGAGCGTCGGGCGTGGATTGGGGGATATAAGCCTTACGGGTCTGCGCTTTGACGACACTGGCCAGGACCTGCGGTTCAATTGGCATGATCAGCCCTATCAGATGCGGCTTAATCTGATCGGAGGATTTCAGGCTGAAAACGTGCTTCTGGCCTGCGGCTTGGTGATAGCCGGCGGCGAAGACCCGGCTGCAGTGTTTGAAACCCTACCGCATCTGACCACGGTGCGCGGTCGTATGGAACATGCTGCCACGCGCGACAATGGCGCTGCGGTTTTTGTGGATTATGCCCATACCCCTGATGCGGTGGCCACCGCGATCAAGGCGCTGCGCCCGCATGTCATGGGGCGGTTGATTGCCATCGTTGGCGCTGGCGGCGATCGCGACGCCACAAAACGTCCGTTGATGGGACGGGAGGCGCATGACAATGCGGATCTAGTCATTGTCAGCGATGATAATCCGCGCACCGAGGACCCGGCAGCCATTCGCGCTGCCGTCATGGGCGGCGCACCGGGGGCGCTGGAGTTTGGCGATCGCGCCGAGGCTATCCTGCGTGGCGTCGATATGTTGGGCACGGGTGATGCATTGCTGATCTGCGGCAAGGGCCATGAAAGCGGCCAGGTGGTGGGCACGGATGTCTTGCCCTTTGACGATGTGGAGCAGGCCAGCATGGCGGTTGCGGTTTTGGATGGAAAAGCAGTATGAGCGCGCTTTGGACCGCGGCAGAGACCGCAACGGCAACCGGTGGTGAGGCCACAGGCGACTGGCAGGTTTCGGGGATATCAATCGATACCCGTACGTTGCAGCCGGGAGATTTGTTTGTTGCGCTCAGAGCCGCGCGCGATGGCCATGATTTTGTCGCCAAGGCGCTGGAGAAAGGCGCGGGGGCGGCGCTTGTTACCCATCGGCCCGAAGGCGTGGCATCAGATGCGCCTTTGCTGATTGTCGAGGATGTGCAGGCCGCGCTCGAAGGTCTCGGGCAGGCGGCACGCGCGCGCACCGGGGCACGGGTGATCGCGGTCACCGGCTCGGTTGGCAAGACCTCCACCAAGGAAATGCTCGCTACGATGCTTGCGGATCAGGGCAAGACCCATGCGGCGGTTGCCAGCTACAACAATCACTGGGGGGTGCCGCTCACCCTGGCGCGGATGCCGCGCGACACGGAATTTGCGGTGGTCGAGATTGGCATGAACCACCCCGGCGAGATTGCGCCCCTGGCCCGTCAGGCCCGCCCGCATGTGGCCATGGTGACCACCGTGGCTGCAGTGCATCTGGAGGCCTTTGAGGATGTCGCCGGGATTGCCCGTGAAAAGGCTGCCATCATGGAAGGTCTGGAGCCCGGCGGTGTGGCGGTACTGAACGCGGATATTGCAGAAGCCGAGGTGCTGGCCGATGAAGCGCAACGGCTGGCGGCGCGTCATGTCTGGTTTGGTAAAGCCACCACAGACTACCGGCTGCTTTCAACCCGGATCAGCGGTGAGGAAACCCTTGCCGAGGTGCAATGTGGGGCTGCCAAACTGGACCTTCATATTCAGTCACTGGGGGCACATTTTGCGATGAATGCTCTGGGCGCCCTGGCGGCTGTTGCCGCTGCGGGGGCGGATCCGGTGCGGGCGGCGCAGGTGCTGGCGCTCTGGTCGCCGGTCAAGGGCCGCGGTGCGCGGGTCGAGGTCGCCTTGCCGTCAGGCAAGCTTTTGATCCTGGATGACAGCTACAATGCCAACCCCACTTCGATGGCGGCGGCCCTTTCGGTGCTGGCCGCAACGCCCGCGCTTTCAGAGGCCCAGGGCAAAGGGCGCAGGATTGCCTATCTTGGCGATATGGCAGAGCTAGGCCCGCAAGAAGTGGACCTGCACACAGAGCTTGCGGAACTGCCAGCGCTGGAGGCAATTGACGAGATCCATTGCGTCGGGGCGCTGATGGCACATCTGCATGCCGCCCTACCGGAAGGCAAGCGCGGCAAACACTACGCAACCGCTGCGGATGTGATCCCGGATTTACCCGTCCAGCTGGGCTGTGGCGATATTGTGCTGGCCAAGGGCTCTTTGAGCGTCGGGCTCTCCAAGATCGTTGACGGCATCCGGGAATTGGGTCATGGCAAGCGCTAATCTTGAAACCTAAACTAAAGGCGAGGATCACTCAGAGATGCTCTATTGGCTGACGGCCCTGTCGGATGGCGGCGATTTTTTCAACCTGTTCCGCTATATCACCTTCCGGGCAGGCGGCGCCTTTATGACCGCGCTTGTCTTTGGTTTCCTGTTTGGCAAGCCGCTGATCAATGTGCTGCGCCGTCGCCAAGGCAAAGGCCAGCCGATCCGCGATGATGGCCCCGAGGGGCATTTCACTAAGGCAGGCACGCCGACCATGGGCGGCTTGCTCATTGTTGGAGCGCTACTGACCGCAACTCTGATCTGGGCGCGGCTGGACAATCCCTTTGTCTGGCTGGTGCTCTTTGTCACCATGTCCTTTGCGCTGATTGGCTTTGCCGATGACTATGCCAAGGTGTCCAAGCAGAACACTGCTGGAGTATCTGGCAAGGTGCGGCTGCTGCTGGGCATCCTGATCGCTGTGATCGCCGCCCTTTGGGCCAGCGCCTATCATCCCGAAGCACTGCAAAACCAGCTGGCCCTGCCGGTTTTCAAGGATACGCTGATCAATCTGGGCTATTTCTATGTGCCCTTTGTCATCATCGTCATCGTCGGTTCGGCCAATGCGGTGAACCTCACCGATGGCTTGGACGGTCTGGCGATCATGCCGGTGATGATTGCGGCAGGTACCCTAGGGGTGATCTCCTATGCGGTTGGCCGGGTCGATTTTACCGAATATCTGGATGTGCACTATGTGCCCGGCACCGGGGAAATCCTGGTTTTTGCCGCCGCGCTCTTTGGCGGCGGGCTTGGCTTTTTGTGGTACAACGCTCCGCCCGCTGCGGTGTTCATGGGCGATACCGGCTCTCTGGCTCTGGGCGGTGCCCTCGGCGCCATCGCGGTTGTCACCAAACACGAGCTGGTCTGGGCTCTTGTGGGGGGGCTTTTTGTAGTCGAGGCCCTGTCGGTGATCATTCAGGTGCTCTATTTCAAACGCACCGGCAAACGCGTCTTTCTGATGGCGCCGATCCACCACCACTATGAGAAAAAGGGTTGGGCCGAGCCGACCATTGTGATCCGCTTTTGGATCATCGCGCTGATCCTGGCAATGATCGGACTGGCCACGCTCAAGGTGCGCTGAGGCGCGTTGAGTGCTGCGGGTATCTGAGAGGGGGGGCTGCGGCCTCCCTTTTGCTGTCTGGGCGTTTTTAGGACGAGGGGAGCGCTCCCGTCAATTCCGAGAGGCGCTGCCTCTCTGACAATTGTTGGGCGTGGCAGAGGCCTGAAGGCCTCTGCAAGGGGCGCTGCCGGAACGGCTCTACGCTCTTGCAAACTGGTGTGGCTGCGGTGCACTGTGCGGCAAAATTTGATCAAGAGACGAGGTGGGCAATGATCCCGGTGCAAGGGTTTGAAGGCGCGGTGGTTGCCGTTTTGGGGCTGGGGCGCTCTGGGCTTGCCACGGCGCGGGCCTTACTGGCGGGCGGTGCCACGCCGATCTGCTGGGATGACCAGCCACAGGCCCGCGCGGCTGCAGAGGCGGAGGGGTTTGAGCTGCGGGATCTGCGCAAACACGGCGCCTTTGATGATGTGGCCGTGCTGATCTGTTCGCCCGGCATCCCGCATCTCTACCCGAAACCAAACCCGGTGGTCCGTGCCGCGCTGGAGGCTGGCGTGCCGGTGGACAATGACATCGGCCTGTTCTTTGCCTCGCTTCCGGCCCAGGGCTGGGACATGTTGGATCAGCCGCCAAAGGTGGTGGCCGTTACTGGCTCCAACGGTAAATCCACCACGGTGGCACTGCTGCACCACATTCTGGAAAGCGTCGGGCGTGACAGTCAGATGGCCGGCAATATCGGCCTTGGGGTGCTGGATATCGACCCGCCCGGCGATGCCGGGGTAGTGGTGCTGGAGCTGTCGAGTTATCAGACAGAGTTGGCCCGGGCGTTGACGCCAGATGTTGCGATTTTCACCAATCTTTCCGAAGACCATCTGGACCGCCATGCCGGTATGGGCGGCTATTTTGCTGCCAAACGTCGGCTGTTTGCTGAGGGTGGACCAGACCGCGCCATCATAGGTGTTGATGAGGACGAGGGGCTGTTTCTTGCCGGGCAAATGGCGCAGGCCTCAACCGATGATCGGGTGATCCGGGTGGCCTCGGGACGCAAGCTGGCAGGGCCGGGGTGGAATATCTTTGCCCGCAAGGGGTTCCTCAGCGAGATGCGCAAGGGGCGGCAGGTTGCCTCGATCGATCTGCGCCAGATGACCGGATTGCCCGGCGCCCATAACCACCAGAACGCCTGTGCCGCCTATGCAGCGGCGCGCGTGTTGGGCCTGGCGCCACGGGTGATTGAGGCGGCGCTTGCGACCTATCCCGGCCTGCCGCACCGCAGCCAGACTGTGGCAGAGGTGGCCGGGGTGCGGTTTGTCAATGACAGCAAGGCCACCAATCTCGACAGCGCCATGAAAGCCCTGAGTGCTTTCAAGAATATCCGTTGGATCTGTGGCGGCTTGGAGAAGGAAGGTGGCTTGGAGGCACTTAAAGGTCAGACCGGATCGGTGCGCAAAGCCTATGTGATTGGCCGCGAGGCCGCCGGGTTTGCCCTGCAGCTGGACGTGGAGGCGGAGGTCTGCACTTCAATGAAGCGGGCAGTGGCGCAGGCCATTTCTGAGGCCGAGCCGGGGGATGTGGTGCTGCTGGCCCCGGCGGCGGCGAGCTTTGATCAATATGATAATTTTGAACAGCGCGGCGATGATTTTAGTGCCGAGGTCGAGGCGCATCTGGGCTGAGGTCGGAAAGCGCCAAGACAACAGGTGAAGGGCTGCAGGTTCACCAAAACGGAAATCCGTTGCCGACCCTCCCTTGCTTTTCCTCGCTGACAAAACGCGCCACAGGGTCAAGAGAAATAGCCGCCTCCCCGCGCTGCGGGGCCCCTCGGCGATTTATCTGGAGCCTGTGACTGGCGCCTTGTCTTGAGAGGGGTGCAAGGGTGGCTCCGAAACGGAAAACCTCTCGTGGTGGAGGGCAGGGGCTAGCGCCGCGCGGCGATGGCCTGACCTGCGGCATGGCCTGAGGCCCAGGCCCATTGAAAGTTATAGCCGCCTAACCAGCCGGTTACATCGACGGCCTCGCCGATGACAAACAGACCGGGCTGGTCTTGGGCCTGCATGGTTTTGGAGGACAGCGCATCGGTGTCGATACCGCCTAGGGTGACCTCGGCAGTGCGGTAACCCTCAGAGCCTCCGGGGGTGAGTTGCCAGTTTCGAAAAGCATCGCAGAGCTCTTGCAGTGCGACATCCGACTGATCGGCGAGCCTGCCGGAGATGTCGAACTCTGCTGCCAGAAACTCCACAAGCCGCCCCGGCAGATGGCGGGCCACCTCATTGGTCAGAGCCCGGCGGCCCTGGGTCTGGCGTTGATCGCGCAGCAGGGTGAAGAGGTCGGTTTCCGGGATCAGATTGACGCTGATCTCCTCTCCCTCGCGCCAATAGGAGGAGAGTTGCAATACCGAAGGGCCGGAGAGGCCACGATGAGTAAACAACAGCGCCTCGTCAAAGCTGGCGCGGGTATTGGACAGCCGCGCAGGCAGGGCGGTGCCAGCCAGGGTGGCAAAATGCGCCTCAGGAAAGGTGAAGGGGACCAGGCCGGGGCGGGTTTCCACCAGGGGCAGGTCGAACTGGCGGGCGATGTCATAGGCCAGACCGGTGGCGCCCATTTTGGGGATGCTTTTGCCGCCGGTGGCCAGGACCAGATTGTTGCAGGTGACTGCTCGGGATTTGCCCTCGCGCAGCAGCGTCAGGTGATATTGCCCGTCTGAATACTGCAGGTCTTTGAGCGAGGTTTGTAGCCAGAGCTGGGCACCGGCTTTGCTGAGCTCATCGACCAGCATCGCGACGATCTGCTTGGCTGACCCATCACAAAACAACTGGCCAAGGGTCTTTTCGTGCCAGGCAATACCGTAGCTGTCGACCAAAGAGATGAAATCCCATTGGGTGTAGCGCGCCAAGGCGGATTTGCAGAAATGCGGGTTCTGCGACAGGTAGTTTTGTGGCGTGACGTCGAGATTGGTGAAATTGCTGCGCCCGCCACCGGAGATGCGGATTTTCTCCCCGGGAGATTTGGCGTGGTCCACCACAAGACAATCGCCACCCGCATGGGCGGCGCACATCATGCCAGCGGCGCCAGCGCCAAGAATCACGGTGTTTATCAACATGGGGAGCATCCACCATGGATGGCGCAGTGGTGCAAGAGCAGAGGGGGCGTAGGGCCAGAGGGCGCGCGGGGGCTGAGCGCGAGCGACGGCAAAAGGCAGGCTCTCGCAAAATCCCGCCCGATAGCCATCAATGGGCTGGCTTGAAGGGCGGTTTCAGGGTACCCTATGCTTAATGACCCCAAAATGGGGCTGATCTTGAGGCAAAACTGGCGGTATTCCCATGACTGAGATGGTCTATGGCGCGGTTCCTGTATCCACAGGTGAACCGATCCTCCCTAAATGGTGGCGGACTTTGGACAAATGGTCCATGTCCTGCATCCTTGGGCTATTT
>NZ_JBDWPJ010000057.1:0-24618 GCF_039971195.1 Pseudophaeobacter sp. | reverse complement strand
AGACCCTCTGAGGTGACATCCAGCGTTTTTGCCGGGGCCAGCTCCAAAGCGGCCTCTGCAACCAAGGCGGACATTTTGGGTATCAGATCGCCACTGTCTGCGGTCCATCCGGCCCGATCCCGCAGGTCGATGCAGGGGGGCTCTGGGGCTTCGATTTCTTCCGCCAGAGCAGCAAAAAATCTTTTTTCCTGGGCACAGCAAATCACCGCTTCGCCCGTTGATATGGCCTTGGCAGCACTCTCGACCTCATCGCCACATAGGGCGGTATGCAGGGGGCTGCAGCTTAGACCCGTCGCCTGCGAGAGTGCCTTGGGGTCCAGGGGCTGAGTTCCGGAACAATTACATAAAATCAGCTGCTTGGCCATTGTTTTCCTCGCGTATTTTTGGGTGATTTTCGACTGATTTCACCCCTTGCTGGGGGCTCAGACTAGCTCTGATTCTTTGGCGAGGTAAACCGGATTTCGCCGGTCGCTGGCGCGGGGCAGGGGTGATTCGTGGGCTGGTGATTCGAAAATTTGGGCTGGATTTGGTTTCTGAGTTTTTTTGTCGAAATAGACATATCGACCGTGAAGCTCTCGGGGTGAACTGGCGGCGACCCAATTTGTCCCGCTTGGTCCTTTTTAGGGCAATCAGGAAAATTCCGCCTTTCGTGACGTCAACCGACTGACGCACTCTGGCTGCAAGAAACGATGTCCCGGCGCGTATCGACCGGGATGCGGATGTGACAGTGGAAATGGCCAAGGGTGTGGTGGCGGGTGAGTCAGAGCGCACAAAAGACTGATGTAATGCCGGTTGGGGTGGTGATGCGCCGCAGCCCGGGTGTGACCCGTTGGGTCAAATGGAACTGGAGCGTTTCAGCCGTCTTGCCGGCCGCTGGCTCCGCCGATTGGCAATTACTGCGCAGCGAGGGCGATGTTCAGGAGTATCACGCTGCGACCCTGCCGTTGGAGCTGCACCGCGCTGAGGCCGAAGCCTATATGCAGGCGCTGACCACCAATCCGCCCAGCCTCTATGTGATCCTGCGCGAGACCAGCGAGGGAGAGTTTCCTTTGGAGGTGACGCTGATCACCGCCTCGCCCTTTGAAGCCCAGGACTACGCCGATAGTGGCGAGGAACTGGTGGAGAAAGTGGCGATGCCAACCGGGCTGGTGGCCTGGTTGCGGGAATTCACCCTGGCGCATTTTCACGAGGAAGAGTTCAAGAAACGCCGCCGCGACAAGAAGGACATCGGCGGCAGCGAGGATGGTATTGGCGATCCACGTATTGCCCAGATGACGGATGTCTACCGCTCTCCCTCGCTCTCCAAGAAGGGCCGGGTGATATGAACAGAGGCGATTTCTGGTCCCGTCGTCAGGCCGCTGTGGCGGCTGAGGCCAAAGCGCAAGAGCAAGCGGAGTTTGCCGCCGAGGCCGAAGCTCGTGAGGCTGAACTGGCTGAGCAGAGCGATGAGGAAGTTTTGGCGGCCCTTGAGCTGCCCACGCCAGAGAGCCTTGGAGCGGGCGATGATTTCAAGGTTTTCCTCACGGACCAAGTGCCAGCCCGCATCAAAAACCGCGCGTTGCGGCATCTCTGGCGAGCCAATCCTGTGCTCGCCTGCGTCGATGGACTGGTGGATTACGGCGAAGATTTCACCGATGCAGCCTGCGTCATTGAAGGCCTGCAAACCGCCTATCAGGTTGGCAAGGGCATGACCAAACATGTGGAAGCCCTGGCACAGGAGGCTGAGGCGGAACGTGTCGCCAGTGAAGGCGTAGCTGAACCGGGTCCACAGACCGCAGCAAGTGAGGCCGTAACTGAGCCGCAAACTGGGCGAGATGAACCTGAACCCATGGCGGCCGCCCCGACGCCAGCGGTGGTGCCTGTGGCGACCGAGGTTAATCAGTCCGCCCCAGTTAGTCAGGCAAATGACCAGGCTGAACTGGCCGCGCGCCTGGCAGAGGCTACCGAAACGCAGAACCCAACTGTCCCACGGCGCATGCGCTTTTCCTTTGAAGGAGCGGCGACATGAGCCCCAGCAAGAGCCCCGCAAGGAACCCAAAATGATGACAGAACTCGAGGCCATGTCAGAGGCGCCTGTGCCACCTGCCGCGATTAAGGCAGAAGACCAGATGCGCGCGGATCTTTACAACTATCTTGGGGTGATGCTGGCGGGACCTCCGGATGAGATGTTGCTGGGGCAGACCTCGGGTCTGGCGGGGGATGACAGTGAGCTCGGCGTGGCGATCAATGCTCTGGCCAAATTGGCAGGGCACAGCAAACCGGCTTCGGCTGAGCGCGAATTCAACAAGCTGTTCATTGGCCTTGGGCGCGGTGAATTGCTGCCCTATGCCAGCTATTACCTGACAGGGTTCTTGAATGAGAAACCGCTGGCGCTGCTGCGTCAGGACATGGCGGCTGGCGGGCTTACCCGTGCGCCCAATGCCTATGAACCCGAAGACAACATCGCCTCGTTGATGGAGATGATGGGCGCGATGATCGCCGGGCGTTTTGGCACGGCGATGGATCTTGGCCAGCAGAAACAGTTCTTCAACAAACACATCGGCCCCTGGGCCGGACATTTCTTTGCAGATCTCGAAGGCGCCAAGTCTTCGGTTCTCTATGCCGCACTCGGCGCAGTCGGGCGAAACTTCATGGAGATCGAAGCCGAGGCATTTCGGATGAGCGCGGAGTAATCCGCAAAAGGGCACCGGGCGCAGGCCTGGCGCTGTAACCCGTGAAACTAACCCGGGGTTTGTACCGGGAGGAGGAGTTCACATGAGCAAGAAAGAGGAGGCGGCCAGCAGCCGCCGCGACTTTCTGAAACTGGCGGCGACATCGGCGCCGCTGGCTGCAGTGGCGGTTGCCACCAGCGGCACTGAGGCTGCGGCCGCAGAGCCCGATCTGGCATCCGATAAGATGCAGGATACCGCGCATACCCGCGCCTATTACGACAGCACCCGGTTCTAATCAGCGCCGGTCGCACACAAGAATTTCATCGGCCACACGGCAACTGGTAGCGAGACGCCCGACCGCCACGTGGTTTCCTTAAACCAAGCGCGCTCTTTTTGGTTTTGAAAAGGGCTAGCAAGGGAGGTTTACATGCTTAGGAAAAAGACCAACGGGGTTGCGAGACGCCCCCAGCGGAGCTCGATCCTCAATAAGGTCGCAGAGACATCTGTTGATCGCCGTGCGTTTTTGCGCGGCTCCGGCCTGGCCATTGGCGGCCTGGCTGCAATCAGCGCCACCGGTGGCACCGTTACCCAGGCCTCGGCCTCAACGGCAGCGGCGGGCGCGGTAGAGACCATCAAATCCATTTGTACCCATTGTTCCGTCGGCTGTACCGTCGTTGCCGAAGTGCAAAGCGGTGTCTGGACCGGGCAAGAACCCGGCTGGGACAGCCCTTTCAACCTCGGCGCCCATTGCGCCAAAGGTGCATCGGTGCGTGAACACGCCCACGGCGAGCGCCGCCTGAAGTACCCGATGAAAAAAGAGGGTGGTGAGTGGAAGCGGATTTCCTGGGAGCAGGCCATCGACGAGGTCGGCGGCCAGATGATGGATATCCGCGAAGAAAGCGGCCCCGACAGCGTCTATTGGCTGGGCTCGGCCAAGCATAACAACGAACAGGCCTATCTGTTCCGCAAATTTGCCGCCTATTGGGGAACCAATAACGTCGACCACCAGGCGCGGATCTGTCACTCCACCACTGTTGCGGGCGTTGCCAATACATGGGGCTACGGCGCCATGACAAACAGCTACAACGATATCCATAACTCCAAATCGATCTTCATCATCGGCGGCAACCCGGCAGAGGCACATCCTGTCTCGCTGTTGCATCTGTTGAAGGCGAAGGAGCAGAACAATGCGCCGGTGATCGTCTGTGATCCGCGCTTTACCCGGACCGCAGCCCATGCGGATGAATATGTCCGCTTCCGTCCCGGCACCGATGTGGCGCTGGTTTGGGGTATCCTGTGGCATATCTTTGAAAACGGTTGGGAAGACAAAGAGTTCATCCGCACCCGTGTTTGGGGCATGGAGCAGATCCGTGACGAAGTCAAAAGCTGGACTCCGGAAGAGGTTGAGCGGGTGACTGGCGCACCGGGTGAGCAGCTGAAGCGTGTTGCGCGCACCCTGGCCAACAACCGTCCTGGCACCGTGATCTGGTGTATGGGCGGCACCCAGCATACCACCGGTAACAACAACACCCGGGCCTATTGCATCCTGCAGCTGGCGCTGGGCAACATGGGCGCCTCTGGTGGCGGCACCAATATCTTCCGCGGCCACGACAACGTTCAGGGCGCCACCGATCTGGGCGTGCTGTCGCATACTCTGCCGGGCTACTACGGCCTGTCCAAAGGGGCCTGGGGCCATTGGGCCCGCGTCTGGGAAGAAGATCCCGAATGGCTCACCAGCCAGTTCGACATGCTAAAAGGCGCTGATGGCAAGGACAAGAGCCTGCAGAACCTCAAAGGCATTCCTGTCAGCCGTTGGATTGATGGGATCCTGGAAGACAAGGACAACATCGATCAGCCCAACAACGTGCGGGCCATGGTTCTGTGGGGGCATGCGCCCAATTCACAGACCCGGATGACGGAAATGAAAACGGCGATGGAAAAGCTGGATATGCTGGTCGTGATCGACCCCTATCCAACGGTTTCCGCTGTTTTGCAGGACCGAACTGATGGCGTCTATTTGCTGCCGGCCTGTACCCAGTTTGAGACCCGCGGTTCTGTAACTGCCTCGAACCGGTCCTTCCAATGGCGTGATCGCGTGGTTGAGCCGCTGTTCGAGAGTCTGCCGGATGAGGTCATCATGGCCAAATTCGCCAACAAGTTTGGCTGGGCTGATCGTCTGTTCCGCAACATCGAGATGGAAGATCCCGAAACGCCGGTTGTGGAAAGCATCACCCGCGAGTTCAACAAGGGGCTCTGGACCATTGGCTACACCGGTCAAAGCCCGGAACGGCTGAAACTGCATATGGCCAACCAGCACACCTTTGACCGCACTACACTGCGGGCTGTGGGTGGCCCGGCTGATGGGGATTACTACGGTCTGCCATGGCCCTGCTGGGGCACAGCAGAGATGAACCATCCCGGCACGCCAAACCTTTATGATATGTCCAAACCGGTTTCTGAGGGTGGTCTTACCTTCCGTGCCCGTTTTGGCGTTGAACGGGATGGCGACAACCTGCTGGCCGAAGGTGTCTACAGCAAGAATTCGGAAATCCAGGATGGCTACCCCGAATTCACCATGCAGATGCTGATGGATCTTGGCTGGGACGGTGATCTCACCGATGAAGAGCGCGCCTCGATCGAGGCCGTGGCTGGTCCCAAGACCAACTGGAAAACCGACCTCTCTGGCGGTATCCAGCGGGTTGCGATCAAACACGAATGTGCGCCCTTCGGCAATGCCAAGGCCCGCGCTGTGGTCTGGACCTTCCCGGATCCGGTGCCCATTCACCGCGAACCTCTCTATACCAACCGCCGCGATCTGGTTGAGGATTACCCAACATATGAGGACCGTCAGGCCTATCGTCTGCCGACCCTCTATGCCTCGATCCAGAAAAACGATGTCTCCAAGGACTATCCGATCATCCTCACCTCAGGCCGATTGGTCGAATATGAGGGCGGCGGCGAAGAGACGCGGTCTAACCCCTGGCTGGCGGAACTTCAGCAGGACATGTTTGTCGAAATCAACACACGCGACGCCAATAACCTTGGTGTGCGCGACGGCGAACAGTGCTGGGTCGAAGGCCCCGAGGGCGGCAAGGTCAAGGTCATGGCCATGGTAACCGAACGGGTCGGGGCAGGCGTTGCCTTTATGCCCTTCCACTTTGGCGGTCATTTCCAAGGCAAGGATCTGCGGGACAAGTATCCTGAAGGATCGGATCCTTACGTTCTGGGCGAAAGCGCCAACGTGGCCTTCACCTATGGCTATGACAGCGTCACCCAAATGCAAGAGAGCAAATGCACTCTTTGCAAAATCACTGCAGCATAAGGAGAGAGAGACATGGCAAGAGCAAAGTTCCTCTGCGACGCCGAACGCTGCATTGAATGCAACGCCTGCGTCACCGCCTGTAAGAACGAACACGAAGTGCCCTGGGGCATCAATCGTCGCCGGGTTGTCACCATCAATGATGGCAAACCCGGAGAGCGGTCGATCTCAGTCGCCTGCATGCATTGTTCAGATGCGCCCTGTATGGCGGTCTGCCCGGTAGACTGCTTCTACCAGACCGAAGATGGCGTGGTGCTCCACTCCAAAGATCTCTGCATTGGCTGCGGCTATTGCTTCTACGCGTGCCCCTTTGGCGCGCCGCAATATCCCCAGGCCGGCAGCTTTGGCAGCCGAGGCAAGATGGACAAATGCACCTTCTGCGCCGGTGGCCCTGAAGAGAACAATTCCAATGCGGAGTTCTCCAAATATGGCCGCAACCGGATTGCCGAAGGCAAGCTGCCGATCTGTGCCGAAATGTGCGCAACCAAGGCGCTGCTGGCGGGAGATGGCGACACCGTCTCCGAGATCTACCGCGAGCGGATCGTATCACGGGGCTTTGGCTCCGGCGCCTGGGGCTGGGGCACAGCCTATGAGCAAAAGGGCGGCTAAACGCCCCCATCTGCCAAATTGAGACGCGGGCGGCCTGCATTGTGTAGGCCGTCCACGATCCGCTATTTCTATTCTGCGACCTGCAAAGGAGTGTGGCCCATGCTGCGCCTGGCATTTCTCTTTTCCCTGCAGCTAATGCTGTGTTTTTTCCTGCTGCCTGGTCTGGCTCTGGCCCAAGAGGCTGAGACCGAGGCTGGGGTCACAGTGGACCGCAGCGCAACCGGCGGCGCGCAGACGCTTGAAGATATTATGGCCCGGCAACGGGGGCAGGCATTGGATGACAGCTTTCGCAGCGAAAATATTGGTGACCCTAATGCGGCTGCGGCGATGAGCGAACAGCTTGGCACCCTTGGCGGCGCTTCGGACCCTGAACTTTGGCGGCAGCTGCGCTATGGCACGGCGGAAGTTAAGGTTTCCAGTGGTGGCGAAGTTGCCAAGGTGCTGGTGCAGGACGGCGGCATGCGCTGGCTGGCCTTCCGTGACGGACCGTTGCGCAGCTATGGTGGCTGGCTGCTGCTGGGCACCATCGGCGCTTTGATCGTGTTCTTTGTATTGCGCGGACGGATCAAGATCGACGGCGAGAAAACCGGGCGGACTGTGACTCGGTTCAAGGCGATTGAACGGGTTGGCCACTGGCTGCTGGCGATTTCCTTTATCATTTTGGGTGTCACTGGCATCCTGTCGCTGTTTGGGCGACTGTTCATTGCGCCCTACCTGGGCAAGGGGCTGAATGCTGGGCTTCTGGACATCGGCAAATGGCTGCACAATGTGGTGGCCTGGGGCTTCATTGCAGGTCTGGTAATGATCTTTGTCATGTGGGTTGTGCACAATATTCCCAACCGCACCGATCTGACCTGGCTGCGTCAGTTTGGCGGCATCATCGGCTCGGCGCATCCGCCAGCCAAAAAATTCAATGCCGGGCAAAAACTGATCTTCTGGTCGGTGGTCTTGTTTGGCGCTTCCATATCGCTCTCGGGCCTGTCGTTGCTGTTTCCGTATGAATTGCCGCTGTTCGCTAAGACCTTTGCCGGGTTGAACGCCACTGGCCTACCCGAGATGCTGGGTTTTGGAATCCTGCCGGTTGAACAGGCACCGCAGGAAGAGATGCAGCTGGCCCAAGCCTGGCACGCGATTCTTGCCTTTGTGCTGATGGCCATTGTCATCGCCCATATCTACATTGGGTCGGTTGGTATGGAGGGCGCCTATGACGCCATGGGCTCGGGCGAGGTGGACGAGGCCTGGGCGCGCCAGCACCACTCGATCTGGCTCGATGAGGTGCTTGAGAAGGATCAGGCACCTGCTGATGACAAGGCGACAGGCACTCCAGCCGAATAGATCAAAATCGAAAACGCATGGCACAAGCTGCCCCGGCCCTGATACGATTGGGGGCGGGGCAGATGAGGAAGGAACAGGGGTAGTGACAGGGATGACAGGGGCAGAGAGTGCAAGCGACGAATATGGCGAAAGCCTTGCCGGGGCTTCGATCCTGGTGATCGATGATGAGCCGGGCATGCGCAATTTCCTGACTAAGATCCTGTCGCCGCGCTGCAAGCGTGTCGAACAGGCGGCCTCGGCGGCCGAAGCCTCGGCCATTTTGGATCAGGCGCATTTTGATCTGATCATCCTCGATAATATCATGCCGGGCAAAACCGGGCTGGAATGGGTGCAGGAACAGCGCCGGGTGGGGCTGTTTGCCGATACAATTCTGGTCACCGCCTATGCGGATCTGGAAACCGCCATTCTAGCCCTGCGCACCGGGGTGGCTGATTTTGTGCTGAAGCCTTTTCGCGCCAATCAGATCCTAAACTCGGTGGCGCGGGCCCTGGACCGCAAATATCTGCGGCGTGAAAACTACCTGCTAAAGCATGAGCTTTCTGCCGAGGGTTCGGCGGCGCGGGGGCGTCTTTTGGGGAAATCTCCGGCGATCAGCCTAGCGCGGGATATGCTGCACCGGCTGGCGCCGCTGCCAACACCGGTGCTGTTCACTGGCGCCAGTGGCACCGGCAAGGAGATCGCGGCGCGGACCCTGCATTCTCTGTCGGAACGCGCCCTGCAGCCCTTTGTGGCGGTGAACTGCGCCGCCATCGCGCCAGATCGTATTGCCCACGAGCTGTTCGGCCTCATCGATGATCACAACCGGCGCAAGGACGGGCTGTTTTTGCATGCGGATGGCGGCACCTTGTTTCTGGACGAGGTGGCACAGATGCCGGACCAGGTGCAGGCGGCGCTGCTGCGGGTCTTGGAGGATCAGCGAGTGCGCCCGGTGGGGGCAGAGCGGGATATCCCGTTGAACCTTCGGTTTCTCTTTGCCACCAATGCCGATCTGGAGCAGGCCGTCGCTGAGGGCAGGTTTCGTGCGGATCTTTACCATCGGATTAATGTGGTTGAGATCAAGATGCCGCCTTTGAAGGACCGGGTTGAGGATATTGTTGAACTGGCGGCGCTGTTCATGGAGCAGTTTTCTAGCAGTCTTGGCATGGCGGCGCTGGAGCTGAACGAAGAGACCCTGCTGAAGTTTTCACGCTATGACTGGCCGGGCAATGTGCGCGAGCTGCGCAATCTCATCGAACGCTCGGTAATCCTGGGCGAGTTCCCTGAGGAGTTTGCCGGCAAGGGGTCAATCACCGGGGTGGCAGCGGTGGAATCCCTCGATCTGGTGACCCAGCGCCATATCATGCATGTGCTGGACGCCTGCGAGGGCAACCGGGCAGAAGCCGCCCGGCGGCTTGGCGTGTCGCGCAAAACAGTAGATCGCAAATGCGCCAGTTGGGAATTGTAATGCGCCTCTGTGACAGGGTCACATCGGCAGATCGGTAGCACTCCCGCGCCCAGGCCCAGTTCTGACAAGCCAGAAAAGGGTCAATGGCCTTGGGCCGGGCGCCCTGCTACGCAGGGCGCGGCAGCGTGCCCGTAACTACTGGTGAACATACTGGGTGTGTTGTGCTACTGTGCCGCCGCTTCTGTCGGGTCAGAACAATCCCCAGCAGGCGAGGATTGGGATCTACCGGCGTCAGATTGGGCGGGGGGCAACCAGATGGAAAAGGCGGCGCCGCCACCGGCGCGATTGCGCACTGATATTATGCCTCCTGCCCGTTGCACCAGGGTCTGGCTGATGGACAGGCCCAGCCCGGTGCCCTCGCCGAGTTTGGTGGTATAAAACGGATTGAACACCGAACCGAGGTGACCCTCGTCGATGCCGCAGCCATTGTCGGCAACCGTCAACAAGGCGCCCCGTACACCGTTGCGCGTTGTGGCCTCCAGCGACAGGACTAACTGGCCATCCCCTTCCATTGCCTGAGCCGCATTGAGGATGAGGTTGATCACCACTTGTTGCAGCTCACCAGGATCAATCCGCACAAAAGGAACGGGATCGGCAGCCGTGTCAAAGCGCTTCTCTACCTGAATGGCCTGGCGCGAAATCACGTGATCCACCAGCGCCAGGCAGTCGTTCACCAGCGGTGCCAGATCGAGGCTTTCCTTGAAAGTGCCAAATTCCGAAGGACGGGCGAACTGCAACAACCGACCAACAATGGCTCCGATCCGCATGACTTGGTTGTCGATGAGGTCGAGTTCGGTTTGCACCTCCTGGGCCTCTTCTGGGGGCAGGGTCATGCGGATCACATCGACATTGCCCTGAATCACCGCCACCGGATTGTTGATCTCATGGGCGACGCCTGCGGTGATTTCACCAATCGAGGCCAGCTTTTCGCTCATCACCAGCTGTTTGAAGGTCTCTTCCAGCTTTTGATTGGCGGCGCGGAGCTCTAAGGTGCGCCGGTCTACCCGTTCGTTCAGCTCCCCGGCCCAATCGCGCAGCCGCTGGTCGCGGTCCTGGATCTGGTCCAGCAGGCTGTCCAGATGGCCCGCCACCTGGCCGATTTCATCGCGCCGCCCTATGGTGCCATTGCGGGCGGTGAGATCGCCACGCTCAACCCGCTTCATGGTCAGGCTCATCCGCTCCAGCGGAGAGAAGATCCCCTTGGCCAGCCACAGGAACAGCGGCGCAGAGAGCACCAGGACCGACAAGAATACCGCAACGATGGTCCAATATGCCTCGCGTTTGGCGGTGGTATAGGGCGCCTCCAGGAAACCCACATAGAGCATGCCAACGCGGGCACCGTAACTGTCAGTGAGCGGGAGATAGCCAGAGATATACCAATCATTAACCACAAAGGCGCGGTCCAGCCAGGTCAGCCCCTGATCCAGAACCTTGTTGCGCACCACGGCGGAGACCCGGGTGCCAAGGGCGCGGATGTCCTCGAACAGGCGGACATTGGTGGATACACGCGTATCTTCGAGGAAGAGTGTGGCCGTGCCCTGGCGGTTCTCATCCGCAGGGCCGCCCAGATAGACCAGCGCGTTCAGGGTGTCGATAAAGCCGAGATTGCGGTTCAACAGCCGCCCGCCGCGCAGAACTCCGTGATGCCCAAGCGCGACAACCGGAGCCGCAGTGTGCAGCACCATGCCGCGATCTTCGACCTGGCGGGTGGTCGGTGCTGCGGCCTCGGTTTCGATCAGGGCGATGCGGGCCTGATCGGCCAGATGTGGTGCCGCCTGAGACAGATCCTCAGCTGAGAAAATGTCGATCTGCGAGGCGCGTTGACCCCGGGTGGCGGCCTGAATGATCGGCCATTTCCCTAAGCCAGGCGCCCAATCAGACGGGGCGAGATATTCGAGGAAATCCAACTGCAGCTCGGCGCGTTTTGTCTCGAGATGGGATTTGACCTCTGCGGGTCCTTTGCTCAGCGCCAGTTGAAAGGCGGTTGAATCGGCGATGCTGCGCAGGCTTTCTGCGCTGCCGGTTTGGAGGTGGCCCAAATACTGCTCGGCAATGCGCAGATCGCTTTCGACCTTGGCAATCAGCACTGCGTCGTAATCGGCGTTCCAGCGCGCCATGGCAAGGGTCAGCAAGAGCGGCATCAGCACCGAAAGGGGCAAAAGCGCGAGCAGCAGTAATCTGAGGCGGACGGATTTCAGGCGCTTGTCCTCTTTGGCTGGGGCGCGGTATGGCCCTTACAGGCAGGTCTGACCTCAGAGTGCCATTTTCCCGCTGCGCATAGCAAGCGAAAGGCAGGTGCATCTGCACCTGCCTTGGGAGGATCATCGGCCTTGTCAGAAAGGCGGGCTAGGCGGCGTCAATCAGGCTGCCGATATGGCGGGCAGTGTCGAGCATCCGGTTGGAAAAGCCCCATTCATTGTCATACCAGCTGACCACCCGCACTAGCCCGCCCTCGGTGATAGAGGTCTGCCCGGCGGCAAAGCATGAAGAATGCGGATCGTGGTTGAAATCAATCGAGACCATCGGGTCGTCTTCATAGGACAGAATGCCCTTGAGCCTGCCTTCGGCGGCCTCACTGATGGCGGCGTTGACGGCCTCAACTGTGGTGGGGCGTTCGGGTACAAAGCTCAGATCCACAACGGAAACATTGGGGGTTGGCACCCGAATAGCAGAACCTTCCAACCGGCCTTTGAGTTGCGGCAGGACCTCGGCAATGGCGCGGGCGGCGCCAGTGGAGGTGGGCACCATCGACAGGGCTGCGGCGCGACCACGGTAGAGATCGCTGTGCGGGCTGTCATGCGTGGGCTGATCGCCGGTATAGGCGTGGATCGTGGTCATGTAGCCAGTCTGGATGCCAAAGCTCTGATCCAGCACCTGTGCCAGCGGGGCGAGGCAATTGGTGGTGCAGGAGGCGTTGGAGACAATCAGATCTTGCGCCGTCAAATCCATGTGGTTGACGCCATAGACAACGGTCCGATCCACCTCTTTGCCCGGCGCTGAGAGCAGCACCCGTTTGGAGCCGTTCACCAGATGGGCCGAAGCCGCGGCGCGGGAGGTGAAATGACCAGTGCATTCAAAGGCAATATCGACATCTGCCCAGGGCAGTTCTTTGGGATCGCGGATCGCGGTCAGGCGAATGGACTTGCCCTCAACAATCAACTGGTCATCGCTATGGTCCACCGCCGTCTTCAGACGGCCATGGACCGAGTCGTATTTCAACAGATGCGCCAGGGTTGCGGGCGGTGCCAGATCATTGATGGCCACCACCTCGATATCCTTCGCGCCGCTTTCCAGCAAAGCACGCATCACGCCGCGGCCGATCCGGCCAAATCCATTGATTGCAACTTTCAGGGTCATTGGGTGGCTCCTTTGAACAGCGCGCAGCGTGGGCGCGCCGGAATTTAATTGTTATCGCTAACGGTTGCGCAATCGGTACCGATAACGGGAGGGAAAAGCAACCCTCAATGCCGTGAACAGCCTCGGCTACCCTTGCAGCGAGACGCGAAGTACAAGACCATGCGGCCATGACCAAAAAAATGCTCCTGAAGGATGTTGCCCGGCTTGCCGGTGTGAGCGAGATGACCGCCAGCCGTGCACTGCGGGGGGCTCCGGATGTTTCCAAATCCACCCGCGCCAAAGTCGAAGAGATCGCCCGCGCCCATGGCTATGTGCCCAATCGCATTGCAGGGTCCCTGTCGTCGCAATCGGTCAATCTGGTGGCGGTGGTGGTTCCGTCATTGAACAGTTTTGTTTTTCCTGAGGTGCTGTCGGGGATTTCCTCAGTTCTGAAAGACAGCCCCCTGAAGCCGGTGGTTGGCGTGTCTGGCTATGAGATTGATGAGGAAGAGGAAGTCATCCGCGAAATGCTGAGCTGGCGACCCTCGGGGCTGATCGTTGCCGGGCTGGAGCATAGCGAGGCAACCCGGCGGATGTTGCTGCAGGCGGATTGTCCGGTGGTTGAAGTGATGGATGTGGATGGCACGCCCCTGCGCCACTGCGTTGGGATTTCTCATCTGCAGGCAGGCCGGGACATGGCCAGCCAGATCCTGGCGCAGGGCTACCAAAGAATAGGTTTTATCGGCACCAAGATGCCGCAGGATTTTCGCGCCCGCAAACGCTTCGACGGCTTTGTCGAAGGCCTTGGAACCGAAGGCGTCACGCTGGTGGATCTGGAGCACTATGCTGGTGAAAGCTCTGTGGTCACAGGGCGTCAGCTCACGGCGCAGATGTTGGCGCGTCAGCCCGACCTGGACTGTATTTACTACTCCAGTGATGTGATGAGCGTGGGCGGCTATATGCACTGCCTGGCAGAGGGGCTGTCCGTGCCAAAGGACGTGGCGCTGGCCGGGTTCAACAATCTACAGATCCTCGAAGGCCTGCCATTGCAGCTGGCCACCACGGATGCCTGTCGGCGCGAGATCGGTGAACGGGCAGCAGAGATTATCCTCAAAGGACGTGAGAGCAGCGATGACCTGCCGCCGATCTGCGAGACACTGAGTCCGCGCATCAGCCTTGGCCAATCCCTGTAAGCATCCCAAAAAGACGAAACCTGACAAAGAAAAGGCCCCCCAGCGCTGCTGGAAGGCCCTTTGGGTCCGACAAAGTGGCCCCTGTTATAGGGCCGCTTTGAACAGCTCTGTGAGGTTTGAATCAGTCAATTCAATTGGGTTGCCGCCACAAGAGGGGTCAATTATCGCCCCTTTGACCAGACCCGGGATCGAGGCTTCGGTCACCCCCAGGTCAGAGAGTTTGCGGGCAATGCCCATGCTGTCGTTCAGCTCCTGCACATAGGTGCGGAAGCCGTCAAAGCCGCCTGCGATGCCCAGATAGGCAGCGGCCATGTCGAAACGGTCGGCAATGGCGGGGGCGTTGAATTCCAGAACCGCTGGCATGCAGACCGCATTGGTGGTGCCGTGGTGGGTGTTGAAATGCGCGCCAATCGGGTGGCTCATGGCATGGATTGCGCCAAGGCCTTTTTGGAAACCTGTGGCCCCCATGGCAGCCGCCGACATCATCTGCGCGCGGGCCTCAATATCGGTGCCATCGGCATAGGCGCGCGGCAGGTAGTCCTTGACCAGGCGCATGCCTTCCAGGGCGATGCCCTGCGACATTGGGTGGTAATGCGGCGAAGAAAAGGCCTCAACGCAATGGGCAAAGGCATCCAGGCCGGTGCCGGCGGTGATGAATTTGGGCATGCCCACGGTCAGTTCGGGATCGCAGATCACCACAGTGGGCAGCACCTTGGGGTGGAAAATGATCTTTTTCACATGGCTGACGCTATCGGTGATCACGCTGGCGCGACCAACTTCGGATCCGGTGCCTGCGGTTGTCGGCACTGCGATGATCGGCGCGATGGCATCGGCATCGGCGCGGGTCCACCAATCGCCAATATCCTCAAAGTCCCAGATCGGGCGAGTCTGGCCGGCCATAAAGGCGACCATTTTGCCGAGATCCAGCCCCGAGCCACCTCCAAAGGCGATGACGCCATCATGGCCGCCGTCGTTATAGGCGGTGACACCGGCCTCAAGGTTCTTTTCATTGGGGTTGGGATCAACCTCAAAAAAGATACCGCGGCCAAGGCCTGCGGCCTCCATGATGTCAAGGGTGCTTTGGGTCACGGGCAGATCGGCGAGACCCTTGTCGGTGACCAGCAGGGGCTTGGTGATGCCGGCAGAAGCACAGGCCTCAGCCAGTTCCTTGATCCGGCCAGCGCCAAATTTGATTGCGGTCGGGTAGGACCAGTTTCCAACGAGAGACATAGGCGTGTTCCTGTGATGGGCCGGTGGAGGGGGCGCTGCCCCCGCTTGCCTTGCGGCAAGCTTCCCCGGAATATTTTGAAAAAGGTGATAGGGTTTAGCCTGTGACCTTCTTCAGGTGATAGCTTTTGGGGCGGGTGAGGTTCTGGTAGCCGATGACAGACAGGCCGCCGCCGCGCCCGGTGTTTTTGCAGCCGGTCCAGCACAGGCTGGGATCGAGGTAGTCGGCACGGTTCATGAACACAGTTCCGGTCTCAACCTCATCGCCAACACGGGCGGCGCGATCCAGATCGCGGGTCCAGAGCGAGGCGGTGAGGCCAAATTCGCTGTCGTTCATTAGGGTGATAGCCTCGGCATCCGAGGAGACCTTCATGATGCCCACGACCGGACCAAAGCTTTCATCGCGCATGACCCGCATCTCGTGGGTGACATTTGTCAGGATCTGCGGCGTGAGGTAGGCGCCACCGTCGTCGGCTTCCATAGGGTCGATATGCGCCTGGGCGCCTGCAGCAAGGGCTTCGTCGATCTGCGCGCGGACCTCGGCAGCAAAGCGTTGATTGGCCATGGGGCCCATGGTTGTGGCCTCGTCCAGCGGGTTGCCGAGCCTGTAGCCTTTGACGATCTCAACGGCCTTGGCGACAAAATCATCGTAGAGGCTTTCGTGGACATAGATGCGTTCGATACCACAGCAACATTGCCCGGCGTTGAACATGGCGCCATCAATCAATGTGTCTACAGCGGCGTCGAGATCGGCGTCCTCCATCACATAACCGGGATCTTTGCCGCCGAGTTCGGTGCCGACACCGGTAAAGGTGCCCGCTGCGGCGCGCTCCATCGCCTGACCGCCACCGACAGATCCGGTGAAATTAACAAAATCAAAGGCGCGATCAGCAATCAGTGCCGAGGTGGTGTCATGGTCCAGGAAGATATTCTGAAACACCTCCGCAGGAACCCCGGCAGCGTGGAAGGCTGCTGCCATGCGTTCGCCTACCAAAAGCGTCTGCGTGGCATGTTTCAGCACCACTGTGTTCCCGGCAATCAGAGCCGGGGCCAGGGTGTTTACGGCTGTCATATAGGGGTAGTTCCACGGCGCCACGATAAAGACAACGCCATGGGGGATACGCTTGATAAAGCGCTTAAAGTTTTTGTCTTCGCCTACTTCGATATCGGCCAGGGCCATCTCGGCGATCTCAGCCATATAAGAGCTGCGCTCGTTAAAACCGCCAAATTCGCCGCCGTAGCGCACCGGGCGTCCCATCATATGGGCCAGTTCCGGCACAATCTCATCATTCATCTTGCCAACAGCTGCAACGCCTGCCATGACAAGATCGATCCGTTCCTGCAGGGGGCGCGCAGCCCAGGCTTTTTGCGCCTTTCGCGCGGCACTGGCTACTGCAAAGCCCTCTTCGCGGCTTAGCGTTTCTCGACTGGCATAGACGGATCCATCAATCGGAGAGATACACTTCAGGGTCTGGCCCATGTTCATCCTCATCTCGTTTGAAAGGGAGGCCCCTTTCATCTTTCCAAAAATATTCCGGCCGGAGGCTGCGCGTCGTTAGACGCGCTCGAACCCGCGGGCGATTTCATAGTCAGTGACGACCCGGTCAAAATCCTCAATTTCAACCTCGGCGGCGCGGGTGTAGTGATCCACCACGTCGTTCCCCATGGCCGCGCGCAGCATCTCAGAGCCTTTGAGGCTCAGGCGGGCTTGGCGCAGGGTTTCTGGGATCATGCCGCTGTCGCCTTGGTAGACATCGCCAGTGGCCGGGGCCTGCAGCTCCAGCCCTTCCTCAATACCGGCAATGCCAGCGGCCAGCATGGCCGCCATCGCCAGGTAAGGGTTCATATCCGACCCCGGGATGCGACATTCGACCCGGATCGATTTGCTGCCGACGCCGCAAAGGCGATAGCCGGCGGTGCGGTTGTCGACCGACCAGATGATGCGGGTCGGGGCAAAGGTGCCCTTCATGAAGCGCTTGTAGCTGTTGATATAGGGCGCCATGAAATAGGTGTAGTCGGGGGCGTATTTTAGCAGGCCTGCCATGTAGTTTTTCATCAGCGGTGACATGCCAAGCGAATCCTCAGCGTCATAGAAGGCGGGTTTGCCATCCTTCCACAGCGACTGATGCACATGGGAGGAGGAGCCGACCTTGTCGTGATGCCATTTGGGCAGGAAGGTCACGGCATGGCCCTGCTGCCAGGCGATCTCTTTAGTGGCATGTTTGGCGATGGTGTGGAAATCGGCGGTATCCTGGGCGCGGCCGTATTTGATGTTCAGCTCTTCCTGGCCGGTCTCGGCCTCGCCTTTGGTGCATTCCACCGGGATACCGGCGTTCCACAGATGATTGCGCAGTGGGCGCATCACATGCTCTTCCTTGGTGGTCTGCAGGATGTGGTAATCTTCGTTGTAGCCAGAGATTGGCTGCAGGTCGCGGAAATCCGATTTGCGGATCTCGTCAAAGCTCTTCTCAAACAAGAAGAACTCCAGCTCGGTCGCTGTCATGGCATCAAAGCCAAGCGCGTCGAGACGGCGGATCTGTTTCTTTAGAATGGCGCGGGGACTATGAGGCACCTCTTCGTGGCTGTGATGGTCCAGCACATCGCATAGCACCATCACCGTACCCTCGAGCCAGGGCAGGGGGCGCAGGGTGGAGAGATCCGGTTTCATGACATAATCGCCATAGCCCGATTCCCAGCTGGTCGAGGCAAAGCCATCGGGGGTTGCCATCTCGAGGTCGGTGGCCAGCAGGTAATTGCAGCAATGGGTTTCCTCATAAGCGCCGG
The DNA here is from genome assembly GCF_039971195.1 of Pseudophaeobacter sp. Classification (GTDB taxonomy): domain Bacteria; phylum Pseudomonadota; class Alphaproteobacteria; order Rhodobacterales; family Rhodobacteraceae; genus Pseudophaeobacter. The sequence continues at coordinate 6,720 of NZ_JBDWPJ010000057.1, read as the reverse complement.
CAACAAAATGGCCTGCGTGAAACCGCTTGCCCATCAGGCGGCCCTGCATATCCACAAGGCAGACCAGCACGGTATCCACGTCGCCAGCGGCAACTTGGGCTTTCAGATCGTCAAATGTCAGAACACCAGTCATGGGCAATTTTCCTGTTCAGATAGGGTGTCCCGGCGCAAGGTGCGCCGGGACAGATGGGTTTAGCCGTAGCGGTAGGGGCGACCGGCTTTTTGCATGTCAGCGTTATACTTCTTGAAGATCTCGACAACCTTGGCCTTGGTGGGGCTTTCGGCAGCAATCTCATCCCAGAACTTGACCGCGGCGCCTTCGACCTGGGCCCATTCTTCGTCGGGAATGCTGGTGAGCTCCATTTTGGGACCATTGACCCGCAGGGAGGCTTCGCCACCCCAGTACCACCACTGACGATAGTAGTGCGATTGGTCACAGCAGACGCGGAACAGGGTCTGCAGATCTTCGGGTAGCTCGTTCCAGCGGCCCTGGTTGGCAAAGAAGCTACCAGCCCAGGCACCCGAGATATTGTTGGTCAGGAAGTAGTTGGTCACATCGGCCCAGCCGACGGTGTAGTCTTCGGTGATGCCGGACCAGGCAACGCCGTCAAGCTCGCCGGTCTGCAGGGCGACTTCGATGTCTTCCCAAGGCAGGGTGACAGGTACCACGCCAAACTGGCTGAGGAAACGACCTGCGGTTGGGAAGGTGAAGACGCGCTTGCCCTTCAGGTCGGCGAGGCTGCGGATCGGGTCTTTGGTGGCAAAATGGCAAGGATCCCATGCACCAGCAGAGATGTGTTTGACGCCAACTTTGGAGTATTCTTCGTCCCAGATCTCATTCAGGCCGTACTGGTTGAACAGCACAGGCACGTCGAGGCTGTAGCGCGAGCCAAAGGGGAAGTAGCCACCAAAAACAGTGACTTCGGTGGGCGAGGCCATCGAGTCATCATCGGACTGAACCGCGTCAATGGTGCCACGCTGCATGGCGCGAAACAGCTCACCTGTCGGGACCAGCTGATCGGCATAGAACAGTTCGATCTGCATGCGATCGCCTGCAATCTGGTTGAACATATCGATGGCGGGTTTCACCACGTGCTCGGCCAGGGCGGTACCGGCATAGGTCTGCATCCGCCATTTGATGGTGGAACTCGCCAGGGCAGGGGTCGCCAATGGGGCGGCCATTGCCCCCACACCGGCGGTTTGCAGAAACTTACGTCTTGTTGTCATAACTCTCTCTCCATGTTGGTTTTCGTGTTGGAAACGGGCCCCCGAGCGGGGCTCTTCTTGGGTTATTTCAAGGTCTCTGTCATCCGGATCAGTTGCCGTAGACCAGGCCGGGCAACCACAGGGCAATCTGTGGGAAGGCCATGATCAGGGCCAGTGCCACCACCATAACGGCAGCAAAGGGGATGATAGAGATATAGATGTCTTTGAGGCCAATTTCAGGAGGGGCCATGGCCCGCATCAAGAACAAGTTATAGCCAAAGGGCGGCGTCATATAGGCGATCTGTGTGGTGATGGTATAAAGCACCCCGTACCAGATCAGATCAAAGCCAAGCGCCCCCACCAAGGGCACATAGAGCGGCGCCACAATGACCAGCATGGCGGTGTCATCCAGGAAGGTGCCCATCACGATAAAGCTGAGCTGCATCAGGATCAGGATCATCCAGGGGGAAAGGCCAAGCTGAGAGGTAAAGAGATCTTCGATTGCCTTGACCGCGCCCAGCCCGTCAAAGATGGCGCCAAAGCCAAGGGCAGCCAGGATGATCCACATGAACATGCAGGAAATTCCCAGGGTGGAGCGCACCGTGGTCTCAAAAACTTCCTTGTTCATGCGGCCCTTCAGGATGGCAGCAATAAAGGCGGTCATGGCACCAATGGCAGAGCTTTCGACCAGCGAGGTCCAGCCATTCACAAAGGGCACCATCATGGTGGCAAAGATCGCTAGCGGCAGTACGCCAGAGAATAGCAACCGGTGTTTCTCTTTTAGGAAGAGATCGCGATAGAACAGCGGCATTGAACGGGTGGCAAAGGCCAGAACCGCAGCGCCAAGGGCAAAGCCAATGGCGGATTTTGGCGCGATCACACCCAGTTTGACCAAAAGCGGCACCAGCACGATGCCAGCCAACACGATAAAGTTCAGTCGCAGCGGATGCTCACTAATCTGGTCATATTCGGCCAGATCTTCGGGCGTCATGGCGGGGCCGAGGTTCGGCTGCATCTTGGCGCGGATATAGATGTAGATGATGAACATGGTCGCCATCAGAAGACCCGGGACCACGCCGGCCAGCCACAGCTGGCCCACAGGCTGGCGCGCGATCATTGCATAAAGCACCAGCACCACCGAAGGCGGCACCAAAATTCCAAGCGAAGACCCGGCCTGAATGGTGCCCGTCACCAGGATCTTGTCATAGCCACGGCGCAGCAGCTCTGGCAGCGCAATTGTGGCACCAATGGCCATACCCGCCACCGAGAGGCCGTTCATCGCTGAGACCAGAACCATCAAGCCAATGGTACCGATCGCCAACCCCCCCTGCACCGGCCCCATCCAGACATGGAACATCCGGTACAGGTCGTCGGCAATTTTGGATTCTGACAGCACATAGCCCATAAAGATGAACATCGGCAGCGTCAGCAGCGGATACCATTTCATTAGCTTCATCGAGGCGGCAAAGGGGATTTCGACCCCGCCGGTGCCCCAAAGCAGCATGCCAGCCACAGCTCCAACAAAGCCAATGGCGCCAAAGACCCGCTGGCCGGTCATCAGCATCAGCATCATGCCGGCAAACATGACAATGGCGATCAATTCATAGGGCATCAGATTTCAACTCCGCGAAGACGTCCGATATCGCGGAACAGTTCGGCAAGGCATTGCAGCAGCATCAGGAAGACGCCGAAACAGAGGATGGATTTCACTGGCCACAGGTACGGCCGCCAGGCAGTGGAGCTGCGCTCGATATAGCCAAGCTTGCCCCAGGCGGCGCTTGGTCCTTCGGTAAAGGCGGTGGCGATGATATCGCCAAAGAAGGAGAAGGGCTCGAGGCCAAAATAGCCTAGGCTATAGGCCGTTGAGCTGACCGCGCCATAAAGAAGAATGCCGAGGTAGACCATCAGGAACAATACGGTGAAGGCATCGACAAAGGCTTTGGTCCGAGTGGTCCAGCCGCCATAGAACAGATCCATCCGCACGTTGGACCCCATCTGCATCGAATAGGGGCCGCCAAGGATGTAATAGGCCACCATGATGAACTGAGCCATTTCTAGCGTCCAAAGCGAGGGGTTGAAAAAGGTCTTGGAAGCCGAGGACCAGAGCAGCACGCCGATCAAGGCAAAGATCAGATACATGGCAAAGCGGCCAATCACCCGGTTCATCGCCTCGACGGCGCGAATGTAGCGCAGAATGATATTAGGCACCGGTCTCTCCCTTGGGCTGCAGCACTGCCAGCGCCGGGCGCAGCAGGGTCAAAAGCTCGTCCGTCATCTGGGCTTCCTCTGCGGTGTTGCGCAGCAGGTCGTTGCGTACTTCGATCATGACATTGGCCAGGCCGTTCTTGATGCCGTGCAATTGTAACGAATGGGTGACGCCGTCTTCTGGACCATAGGGGGTATTGCGTTCCACCCGCCGCTGCGGCAGGGCAGGAGCCTGTGCCAGCATGGCATCGGCAAACCGGCTGTCGCTGTCGTGCAGGATACCGATTTCAACCGGGCGGTGGACACCGTAGTAGACAGGGGTAAAGCTGTGAATGGTGACGATTGCTGTCTCTAAACCTGCGGTCTGGCGGTCGGCGATCACCCGGGCGACGGCGTCACAAAAGGGCTGGTATACGGTCTGAACACGCTCTTGGCGTTGTTCGGCGCTCAACCCTTTGTTGCCGGGCACTTCGATCAGTTCGGATTTCTCCGGCATGGCCGAAGCCACCTCTGGGGGGCGGTTGCAGTCATAGACCAAGCGCGACACGCTTGAAGCTACCAAGGGGGAATCCAAGGCCTGCGACAGGGCGATTGCAACCGCACGGGCGCCCGGATCCCAGGCTGCATGGCTATGACGGTCCGCTTCTGCCAATCCCAGATCGCTATAGCGCGATGGAATATGGTGGCTGGCATGCTCGCACAGAATCAAAGCACCTCCACGGCCAGCGCCGTTGATCACTTCAAAAACCTCATTGTGAGCAGCGGAATCGCTCAGTGACATTCAAGTCTCCCCATTTTGGAAAAATCTTTTCATGACGGATTATTTCTGTCAATATAATTTCAGAAGAGATTTTTCCTGCACCGGAAGAAGCGCCGTCATTTCGGCTATGCCTTGGCTTTGCTGCCTGTTTTTTCATCTCCCCAAGGAGGGACTTTGCCTTGACCAAACCGCCGCTCACCGTGCGAGAGCTGATCCGGGATCAATATGCGAGTCTGACCCAGTCGGAACGCAAATTTGCCAATTCCTTGCTCGAAAACTACCCGGCGGCGGGGCTCGCTTCGATCACCATAGTGGCCTCCAATGCGGAAGTCTCGACGCCAACTGTAGCGCGCATGGTGCAAAAGCTGGGCTTCAAGGGCTATCCGCAGTTTCATCAAGCCCTGTTGAAAGAGCTGGAGGCCAAGGTCTCTGGTCCCACGCAGCGGCGGGAGAACTGGGCATCTGAGGCGCCAGAGGGGCATTTGCTCAACCGGTTTTCCCAGGCGGTGACAGATAACCTGAGCCAGACCTTCTCGAACGTGGACTCAGAGCAGTTTGATGCGGCGGTGCGTCAGTTGGCGGATACCGAGGGGCGGCTCTATGTCGTTGGCGGTCGGATTACCCGCGCGCTGGCTGATTATGCCTTTACCCATTTTCAGGCGATCCGGCAGCGGGTCACCCATATGACATCCTCTTCCGCGACCTGGCCGCACTATGTATTGGACATGGAGGCGGGTGATACATTGTTGATGTTCGACGTCCGCCGCTATGAAACCAATCTGCAGCGTTTGGCAGAATTGGCGGCCGAACGCGGCGTCAAAGTGGTGCTGATCACCGACCAATGGGCCAGTCCTGTTGCCGCAGTGGCCGAACATGCCTTTAACTGTTGGGTGGAAATCCCCTCAGCATGGGATTCCAACATCTCTACCATGATGCTTTTGGAGGCGATGATTGCCGCCACCCAGGAAGAAAGCTGGGACAAGACCAAAGACCGCTATGACCGGCTGGATGAGCTCTTTGATACCACACGGTTGTTTCGCAAATTCTCTTGACCCCACCTTGATGGCATTCAGGCAAGAGCGGATGGACAGGGCAGGTGGCATGCGTCATGTTGCAAAGGCTGGCTCTCTCTGACCATAAGGGAGCTGTTTTGAAAATGTCCTTTCAGGTTGAGATCCGATGACCAAATCTGCTGCCTTTCTTCCCGCCCTTGTTCTTGCATCCATTGCTGCATTTGCCGTGGCCCCGGCTACTGCCAAACCGCTGAGCCGGATGCTGGCGCAGTCGCCGCTGTCTCCCGACGATTTCAACGCCATGCGGGCCGCCGAAGCGGCGCTTTATGAACACACGGGCACAAAGGTGGGCAGCTCGGTGAAATGGAAGAACCCTGAAACCGGCTCTTACGGAGCAGTCAGAATTACATCCAAAAGCGGCGGCTGCGTATCCTTGCAGCACAAGGCTCACCCCAATGGCGGTCCAGCGGCAACAGATGTGTCACGCAAGTTCTGCAAGGCCGCCAGTGGCAAGTGGTTGCTTTCCGAGTAACCCTCTGCCCAATCCCCCCTCTTAAATCACCGCTTCAAACCAGGTTTGGCTCCGCCCTTTCGGAGTCAGCATCCCTACTCAATCAGGAAGAACACTATGACTGACATCACCCGCCTTCACTCAGGTGCCCGCATGAGCCAGATCGTCATGCACGGCGACACCATCTATCTGGCCGGCCAGGTCGGCACCCGGGGTGCCAGCGTGGCGCAACAGACCCAGGATTGCCTCGATAAGGTCGATGCGTTGCTGGCCGAGGTTGGCTCGGATAAGACACGTATCCTGCAGACGACCATCTGGCTGGCTGATATGGCCGACTTTGAAGAGATGAATGCGGTTTGGGACGCCTGGGTTCCTGAAGGCAATGCTCCGGCACGCGCCTGTGGTGAAGCTAAGCTGGCATTCCCCGATTTCTTGGTGGAGTTCTTGGTGACAGCCGCAAAGGCTTAGGCCCTTTTGGCTTCGGCGCCTTTTTCATATTAATTGGGGCAGTCTTTAGGGCTGCCCTTTTTGCCTTGGGCGGGAATATTTTTGGAAGGTGATGGTGGGTGATTCATTGGGGCGGTGTTGTGGGGCTTTGGTGAGTCTGTTGTGAGTCTGTGGTTATCTCTGTGGGTAAGTCGGTTTTTGGGGGATTTGGCTGATTTGGGGAGTGGTTTTGGGTAAGGTACACTGACTTTATCTGGTGTTAATCTGTTGATTTTGTTTAGTTTTCACATTTTTGTTGCGAGAATTTTCGATTTGATGGGTTTTTGGGTTGCGGGTCATGGCGGTTCTCCTTAGAACCCCCTCTACCGGCGGCGCTGAGGCGCTCTGGGGGGGTGCTGGGACGCATCTGACGGATCGGAAAGACGGTTGAGACGGCAGGATAGACTGTGGGACGCTCAGGAGAGACTGGGGCATCTGACTGGATTGATTGGGCGGTTGCGCTAAGAGATTGGCGTATCTGTTGTGTTTTTCTTGTGTGGTGTTTGCTCTTTGACATTGATGAAAACTGAAGAGATATG
>NZ_JBDWPJ010000056.1:0-28192 GCF_039971195.1 Pseudophaeobacter sp. | reverse complement strand
CCATCCATTGCCGAGGCTGAAAAGGGAGGTTGGTCACGACGAGCGCTGATTTCCTGTGCCAAGATCCGGCCAGCAGCCTGCGCCAGGGGCACCTGTTCGATTTCCATGTCCTGGGTGAGCTGTAAAACGGCGTCGCGGGCCTGAGAAACCGAAATCATTTATGCCTCGTACCGTCCAGATTTTCCACCATCTTTGAGCACTACGCGAATGCCGCCGATCTGCATTGCCTTGTCCACGGCCTTGGCCATGTCATAGACCGTGAGCGCCGCGGTGGAGACCGCTGTCAAGGCTTCCATTTCCACCCCGGTCTGGCCGGTGGTCTTAACCGTGGCCTCGATGCGCACACCGGGCAGGTCCGGCTCCAGCATCAGCTCCACCGCGACCTTGGTGATTGGCAGCGGATGGCAGAGCGGGATCAGCTCGGGCGTTTTCTTGGCGCCCATGATGCCAGCCAGGCGGGCAACGCTTAGAACGTCGCCTTTTTTAGCCTTGCCCTGGGCAATGATATCAAAGGTTTGCTGCGCCATGGTGATGTGACCCTCGGCGACAGCGACCCGCGCGGTGAACTCTTTGTCGGAGACATCCACCATATGGGCATCGCCCTTGGTGTCAAAATGGGTCAGCGGCATTTACAGCGCTCCTGGGGTCAGCGGATTGGCCAGCAGGCTGCGGGTGGCTGTGGCGACATCTTCCTGCCGCATCAGCGATTCCCCGATCAGGAAGGTGCGCGCCCCGTAGCGCGCCATATCCGACAGGTCCTGCGGCGTCGACAAGCCGCTTTCGCAGACAATTGTCCGCTCTGCGGGCACAAGACGGGACAGGTAGCGGGTGGTGTCCAGCGTTGTTTCAAAGGTCTTGAGGTTGCGGTTGTTGATCCCCATCAGGGGTGATTTCAACAGCGAAGCCCGCTCCAGTTCCGCCTCGTCATGCACTTCCAGCAACACATCCATACCCCAGCCCATGGAGCAGTCTTCCAGTTCTGCTGCCTGCGCGTCGGTCACAGAGGCGAGAATGATCAGAATGCAGTCCGCCCCCAGGGCGCGGGCCTCGGCCACCTGGTAGGTATCATACATGAAATCCTTGCGCAGGGCAGGCAGGGCGCAGGCGGCGCGGGCCTCCACCAGAAAGGATTTAGCTCCCTGAAAGCTGGGGGTATCCGTCAGCACCGAGAGGCAAGCAGCGCCGCCGAGCTCATAGGCCTGGGCGAGGCTGGCGGGATCAAAATCTTCGCGGATCAAACCTTTGGAGGGGCTGGCCTTTTTGATCTCTGCAATCAGCCCGTAACCATCGCGCGAAGCCTGGGAAAGGGCACTGGCAAAACCGCGTGTAGGGGAGGCCTCGCGCGCTTCGGCCTCTACCTCAGAGAGCGGTTTAGCGGCCTTGTCTGCGGCCACTTCTTCCAGCTTGTAGGCCTTGATCTTGTCGAGCACGTTTTCAGCCATGTCTCAGCCTCCCGTCGTTTTGTCTAGTCATTGTCTGTTGTTATCTGGTCCAGTCGATCGGGCGGCATCCGCGCGCGACAAGCCAATTGTTTATGGCCGAAAAGGGCCCCGAGCCGAAGAACCCGCGATGTGCGGAGAGAGGCGAAGGATGGGCGCTTCTCAGGATTAGGTGATCGCCCGGATGGACATATTTTTCAAGTCTTTGCGCCTGTTTCCCCCAGAAAACATAGGCTGTGGGAGATCGAGACGACCTGGTGAGTACCTGCTGCACCAACTGCGCCCAGCCGAGATCCTTGTGGCCATTGGCCTCACCCGCAGGCACAGAGAGCGCGGTATTCAAAAGCAATACGCCCTGTCTGGCCCAGTTTTCCAGATCTCCATTGACGGGGTGTCCGCCAATATCGCTTTTCAACTCTTTGAAAATATTGGAAAGGGATCTCGGCAATGGCGCTACATCCGCTTGCGTGGAGAAGGCTAGCCCATTGGCGTGGCCAGGGGTTGGATAGGGATCTTGCCCGAGAATAACCACACGCGTTTTTGCCAGCGGCGTCAGCGACAGGGCGGCAAAGCGTTGTGGGGCGGCGGGCAGGGTTTGCCGTGGGTCCGCTGCGAGTTTTGCTTGGATCTGCAGCCAGTCTTGCTGGAAAAACGCCAGATCGCCCCAGCCGCCAAGATCCGTTGCGCCTGCAGGAAGGTTCATCCTTCTGCGGCCGTTGTAATCTTTGCCAACGCGTCCAGCTTTTGCTTGGCGGATCCGGAATCGATGCTCTGGCGCGCCATTTCCACGCCCTCTTTCAGGGAGCTGGCGGCATTGGCCACTACTAGGGCAGCGGCAGTGTTCAGCAGCACTGCGTCGCGATAGGCATTGGCCTCGCCATCCAGCAGGGCGCGAAAGGCGCGGGCGTTGTCCTCGGGGCTGCCGCCGACGATGGCCTCAAAAGGATGCACCGGCAGGCCGGCCTCTTCTGGGTGCAGTTCAAAATCAACAACCCCACCATCTTCTTCCAGGGCTGAAACCCAGCTGATACCGGTGATGGTCAGCTCATCCGTGCCGTCTGATCCATGCACCAACCAGGCCCGTTCAGAGCCCAGCTGGCCCAGGGTTTCCGCCATCGGACGGATCAGATCGCGGCTGAAAGCACCCGTGAGTTGGTGGGTCACCCCGGCGGGGTTTGTCAATGGTCCCAGGATGTTAAAGATCGTTCTTGTCCCTAGTTCCTGGCGTGTCGGCATGACGTGTGCCACCGCCGGATGATGCATTGGCGCCATCATGAAGGCGATGCCACAGCTGGCCAGCGCCCGTTCCACCACCTCTGGCGTGACCATGACATTGATGCCCATCTGCGCTTGAACATCCGCCGTTCCAGAACGCGACGACAGGTTGCGGTTGCCGTGTTTGGCCACCACCACCCCAGCGCCGGCGGTGACAAAGGCGGTGGCGGTGGAGATATTCAGCGTATGTTTGCCATCACCGCCGGTGCCAACAATATCCATGGCGCCTGCGGGGGCTTTGACCGGATTGCATTTGGCCCGCATCACCGAGGCGGCAGCGGCATATTCATCCACGGTTTCTCCACGCGTGCGCAGCGCCATCAGCAAGCCGCCGATCTGGCTGGGGGTGGCCTCGCCTTCAAACAACAGGGTAAAGGCCTGTTCGGCCTCAGCGCGGGTCAGCGGACCATCGGCGGCAGCGCCAATCAGCGGCTTGATCAGATCGCTCATGCGGGCACCTTCATGACATCGAGGAAGTTTTTCAGCAGGGCATGGCCGTGTTCTGAGGCGATGGATTCCGGGTGGAACTGAACGCCATGGATGGGGAGTTCCTTGTGCTGTAGCCCCATGATGGTGCCATCTTTAAGCTCGGCGGTGATCTCCAGGCAGTCCGGCAGGCTGTCGCGCTCGACCACCAGCGAGTGATAGCGGGTTGCTTCAAACGGGCTGGGCAGCCCGGCAAACAACCCGGTGTTGTTGTGCTGCATCAGCCCCATTTTGCCATGTACGATCTCGTGGCAGCGCACGACTTTGCCGCCAAAACATTCACCGATGGTCTGGTGCCCAAGGCAGACCCCCATCAAGGGAATACCTTTTTCGGCCGCGGCCTGGGTCAGAGCGAGGCAAATTCCGGCCTGTTCGGGGGCTTTGGGACCTGGCGATAGCAAAATACCTTCGGGGCTTAGCGCAAGCGCCTCTTCAACAGAGAGGGCATCATTGCGATGCACCTGCATCTCAGCCCCAAGCTCTCCGAGGTAATGCACAAGGTTGTAGGTAAAGGAGTCGTAGTTGTCGATTAGCAGCAGCATCTTGGCGGGCTCTTTTATGGGTGGCGGGCCAGGGCCGCGCCGCAGTATAGTGGTTGCGGTATACTTGTTCAGGCTTGTGAGGCAGCGTCAAGGGCAGGACGTTCAATTGGCGCACAGCTTTGGGTCTGAGCAAAAAGATTGAGGGGTTTGTCAGGGCCAAGCGCCTGTGACAGGCCTGATCAGCGACAACCGACCCGATCACAGGGTTGGACAGGGGATGATGAGAGGCAGGGCTGCGTATGAAAGGGTTTCTCGGAGGTGTCAGCATTGGCGCGCTTGTAGCGGTTATGGGGGCTGCGATGTGGTCGCTCTCCTCACCATTGCCAACCCGTGTGGAAGTCGACACCACAACACCCGACGGGGCGGAGCAACCCTTGGTGGCGGACAGCACAGCTCCGGTGACAGACGCGCCACGCGACGCTGATCTGGTCGAGGTCCTGCCCACCAGCCCGCAAAGCTCTGGCGACACAGATACCAGCCCGCTGGCGGTTCTGGACACCAACCCCGGCAGCCCGCCTGTTGTTGGCACTGAAGCCGGCACCAGCGAAGGGGATACCTCGCAGGTCGCCGGCGTTGAGACGCTGCCGGAGGTTCCCAGTACGGTTGCCGGCGATCAGGACAGTGGCACAGCGCCCGACGTACCGGGACAAGAGGAAAACCTTCAGGTCTCTACCGAGACAGCGGCGCTGCCCGAGCCCGTGGAGGAACCGGAAACACAGCCTGCACCAGAGGTTGAAACTGCCACCGACACGACAACGGCGCCTGAAGAGCAAGTGGTTGCGGATGGTTCCGACCCCGCGTCTGATACGGTACAGATCGAACAGACAGAACCAGATAGTGCGGAGAAGGACCCAAGTGCAGTCAGCGTTGATCTGCTGGCTCCCCAGATCGGAACGCCGCCGCAAGCCACTGCATTGCCCAGCTTTGCGACCAACACGGTGACACCTGTTGCGCCACAGGGAGACGGCTCGCCAGAAACCGTTGAGACAGAGTCTGTACCACCGCAGGTCGCAGTTTTGGGCGAAAATGGAACTGAGGCCAGTCCTGATGAGGCCAGTGCCGCTGAAACCAGTCCTGATGAGCCCGCCGCGACTGACACAGATTCCGAGCCTCAAGACCAAGACGAGCAACTGGCCGCTGTAGTGCCATCAACAACAGGCCCCAGCATCGGCACCCCGGTGGTTCCACTCACCGAGCGCGCCAGTGCGCCAAGCCTGATAGGTGGTAGCAGCGCTGGTGCAGATGCCGCCGCGCAGAGCTCTGGCGTGACGCCCTTTGAAGCCAATGCTCAGGAGTTTGCCGGTTTTGACAACCGACCTCTGATGTCGATCGTGTTGATCGATGATGAGGATGCCATTGGCGCCGAGGCTCTGGCGGAATTCCCCTATCCCATTACCTTTTCCATCGCACCCTCTGATCCCAAAGCCATGGAGAAAATGAAGGCGCGGCGCGCCGCTGGGTTTGAAGTACTGATTCTGGCAGATCTGCCCCGTGAAGCCGCGCCGCAGGATGCCGAGACTACGCTGGCGGTCTGGATGGAGCAGATGCCCCTGGCGGTTGGCTTCCTCGAAGGGGTAGAGACCGGGTTTCAGGGCAACAGACCTCTGGCCGACCAGATGGTCGCAGTGATGCAGGCGGCAGGCTACGGCATGGTCACCCAGAACAATGGGCTCAATACCGTGCAAAAACTGGCGCTGCGCGATGGGATGCCTTCAGGCGTAGTGTTTCGCGATTTTGACGGCGCCGGGCAAAACCCACGCGCTATGCGGCGGTTCCTCGACCAGGCGGCCTTTCGGGCCCGTCAGGAAGGCGCTGTGATCATGCTGGGGCGGCTGCGCCCCGACACGATTTCGGCGCTGCTGCTTTGGGGCCTGCAGGATCGCGCCAGCCAGGTTGGGCTGGCACCGATTTCTGCCGCTCTCAAAGCCAATCTGACTCCCTAGGGCGCTGCTGAAGGCTTGATCTAAACGACAAAAGGGCCTCCGTTTTGAGGCCCTTTTTGTTTGAAATCAGTTCTCTACATCGGTTAGCCGTTGCCCTTGCCGACAAAACGGGCGGCATCGGCGGCGGCACGGCGGATGGCGTTGGACTTATGTACGGTCTCCATATATTCCGCCTCCGGGTCGCTGTCATAGACAACCCCTCCGCCGGCCTGCACATAGAGCGTCTGATCCTTGACGATGGCAGTGCGCAGGGCGATGCACATATCCATGTCGCCCCCAGCTGAGAAATAGCCAACACCGCCGCCATAGACGCCGCGTTTTTCCGGCTCCAGCTCGTCGATGATCTCCATCGCGCGCACCTTGGGAGCCCCGGAAACGGTGCCTGCTGGCATGCCGGCAAAAAACGCATCCAGCGCGTCTTTGTCTTCGTGCAGCTCTCCGATCACGTTGGAGACAATGTGCATCACATGGCTGTAGCGTTCGATGATGAACTGTTCGGTAGGCTGCACTGTGCCGATCTTGGCCACACGGCCGGTGTCATTGCGGCCCAGATCCAGCAGCATCAGATGCTCTGCCAGTTCCTTTTTGTCAGCCAAAAGATCGATCTCATTGGCCTTGTCTTCTTCCGGCGTGGCGCCGCGTGGGCGGGTGCCTGCGATGGGCCGGATGGTGACCTCATTGCCAAAGACCCGCACCAGGATTTCCGGGCTGGCGCCGATGACCTGAAAGCCACCAAAGTTGAAATAGAACATGAAGGGCGAGGGGTTGGTGCGCCGCAAAGACCGGTACAGCGCAAAAGGAGGCAGCGGGAATTCCTGGCTCCAGCGCTGCGCTGGCACCACCTGAAAGATATCGCCGGCCCGGATGTAGTCCTTGGCCTTTTCCACTGCTTCCATATAGCCGGATTTGGTGAAGTTCGACACTGGCGGGGCCACTTCGCGGGCATCGCCGAGATCGCGGGTTTCAGTGGGCATGGCCCGCTCCAGATCGCGCACCGCATCCATCACCCGTTCCGCTGCCTGGGCATAGGCGGCGCGTGCGGTCTGCCCATCGCTGACCCAGGCCGGGGAGACCACGGTGACTTCGCCTTTGACCCCGTCCAGAACAGCCACCACCGAGGGGCGCATCATCACCGCATCCGGAAGGCCCAGCGGATCAGGGTTCACATCTGGCAGATGCTCGACATGGCGCACCATATCATAGCCGAGATAGCCAAACAGGCCCGCGGCCGCCTGCGGCATATCCTCGGGCAGATTGATTTTGCTCTCGGCCAGCAGGGCGCGCAAATTGTCCAGCGGATTGCCCGGCTGGGCATCAAAGGCTTCGGGATCAAATCGGGCCGAGCGGTTCAGCGAAGAAGCCTCCCCATGGCTGCGCCAGACCAGATCAGGCTTCATACCAATGATGGAATAGCGCCCGCGCACCTCGCCGCCAGTCACCGACTCCAGCATAAAGGCGTCCTTCTGGGCACCGGTAAGCTTGAGCATCAGCGAAACAGGGGTGTCGAGATCGGCGGCAAGCCGGGTATAGACAACCTGGTTTTCGCCACCCTCATAGGCCTTGGCGAAACTTTCAAAATCTGGGGTCAGAGCCATGGGGGGAGGTCTCGCTTACTGGTAATTGGCCTGAACAGCATTCAACGCCTGCTGGTCAATCCGGGGTGCGGCGCGCAGCTGGGCGTCCTGCACAAAGGCAGAGAACAGCTCCTGCGACACTGACTGATCCAGCTGGGCGCCCAGCGCCTCGGCGAGCTGGGCCATCTCTGGGCTCTCTTCGGCCTCGAGCACCGCATCCAGACGCACAACCACCGTGCTGGTCTCCCCGGTGATCACAGTGAAATCGCCAACCTCCAGGGTGAAGATCTGGTTCATCATGTCGACAGGTGTTGTGTCGAGATAGGCGGTTCGGGTCAGGCCCTCTTCGACCTTGACGGCGCTGCCTTCGGGGAAATCACCGGCGGCAATTGTCGCCGTGAGAAGGGACTGGGCCTCGGCCTGCAGGGCTGTGGCCAGACGGTCTGCATCCCAGGCGTTCAGGACTTTTTTCCTTGCATCTTCAAAGGGTTCCGGACGTGCGGGCAGGATTTCATCCAGCCGCAGGGCAAAGATGCTGCCGTCGCCCAGGAATTCCGCCTCTGGGAAGTCCTCCAGGGTGACTGCGCTGGCGGCGGTGCGGAAATCGTCATAGGCGCTGATGTCTTCACCGGCCTCGCCAAACCAATCAATAGTGCCGACCTGCATATCGGTTTCAGCCGCCAGCTCTTCGAGGGTGGTGCCACCGGCCAACATATCATTGATGTCTTCGGCCTGGGTTTCGATCAAACGACGGGCGCGATCGGCGGCCAGCTCATCGCGCAGCTCCGGGGTGGCCTGTTCAAAGCTGGTAAACCGCTCTTCGAGGTGGCCATTGATGCGGAACAGGGCAGGGCCCAGATCTGAGAGCAGGGGGCCGACGACGGCGCCAACCTCTGCGGCAAAGATATCATCCGCTGCGGCGCCAAGGCTCGCGTGGGTGGCATCGCCCAGATCGACATCCTGCAATGTCAGGCCACGGCCTTCGACCAGAGACTCAAAGGTTGCCCCTCCAACTTCCAGCTGCGCCTTGGCCTCAGCTGCGGCGGCCTCGTCCAGGAAAACCAGTCGTTCCACCAGACGGCGCTCTGGGACCTGATACTGTTCGGCGCGTTCGTCATAGCGTTGACGCAGGGTGGTCTCTTCGATCTCGACGCTGTCCATGATCATTTCGGGGCTGAGACGGGCATAGGTGATGCGTTTGGTCTCGGGCAGGGTGAAATCCTCGGCGTTCTCCTCGTAGAAGGCCTTGAGCACATCATCATCAGGCACAACTTGAATCAGCGAGATCTGATCCGGGCTCAGCTGCACATAAGAGAAGCTGCGGCGGGCACCAATGTAGCTGGTCAGGGTGTCGGCCAGGATTGAGGGCATCTTGACGCCAGAGATAACCGCGCCCTGCACCAGGGTACGGGCGGCCTCGCGGCGCAGATCAGCTTCGAATTCGCTTTCGGTCAGATTGGCATTTTGCAATGCGTAGCTGTAGCTCTCACGATTAAAGGCGCCATTGACCTGAAAGTCGCGGATTTCAGCCAGTTCCTTGCGAAGGTTGTCATCGCCAATGGATAGGCCGAGTGTTCTAACTTCGTTGTCAATCGAGGCAATCGAGATCAGACGGCCTAGAACGGCGCGATCCATGCCAAAGGCAGCCATCTGCGCGATCGACAGCGACTGCCCGCTTTGCTGCTGAATGCGGCGCTGTTCGAGCTGCAACTCCCGCAGGTATTGATCCATGGAGACTTCTTCTTCCCCCACCAGGGCAATTGCAGACATCGAGCTGCTGAAGTTCACCGCGCCAAAGCCGGCAAGGCCAACGATCAGCAAACCCATCAGGATCCAAACAAAGGTGTTGGACAGTTTTTTTATCGTCGCGGCCATATTGCCCTCTTTTACTCTCGGATCAGGAATTCTGCCTGCCTGGAAGGCGCAGTTCATCCTGCCTAAATGATTGTTGCCTCATGCATACGCTGCCACCCCAAGGGGAGCAAGATCTCCTGACCTCCCAAAGATTTGATCGCGAGCCTTTTCAGGGGATCTGGACGAATGCGTGAGGGGAATTGCTGTTTTGAACCTCTCCTAGGATGGGTTCGGCGGCGTGAAACTGGCGAGGCGGCCAAAAAGTTCAGAAATACCGGCGGCATCGACATTGGCAAAGGCGATGCGGAACTGGCGTTCTGCGGTTTTGTCGCCTGTCGGCATGAACATGGTTCCAGGTAACATCAGTATGGAAGCCTCAGTGACCAGCTGCTTGGCGATCTCTTCGGCAGCCAGATCAAAGGGATGTTCAACATAGGCAAAATAGGCCCCGCAGCCCAACAACCTCCAGCCCTTGGCTTCCAAGGTGGGAAAGCCATCAAGGATGGCCTGTTTGCGAGCCAGGATTTCCTCCCGCTCGCCACCCAACCAGTCCTGCAGGTTGTGAATGCCCCAGGTGGCACCGATCTGGCCCAGTTGCGAGGGGCAAATGGTCACCGTGTCGAGGAACTTTTCCATTTCATAAAGCCGCGCGGAGGAGGTGGCGATAGCTCCCACCCGATGACCGGTCAGGCGATAGGCCTTGGAGAAGGAATAGAGATGCACCAGGGTCTGCTCCCAGCCCTCGGTCTGAAACAGCTGATGCGGCGCACCGGAGCGGCTGTCAAAATCGCGGTAGGTTTCATCCACGATCAGGGTAAGCCCCTTGGACCTGGCCAGATCAAAGAACGCCTGCACCAGCCCTTCGGGATATTCTACGCCTGTTGGATTGTTCGGCGTGACCAACACGATGGCCTTGGTGCGCGGGGTTATCATCGCCTTGGCGGTTTCAAGGCTGGGTAACATGTCGTCGCCAACCTGCAGCGGGCAGGCGGTAACGTCGCTGAGATCCAGCCACATTTTGTGATTGAAATACCAAGGCACCGGAATGATCACCTCGTCGCCCTCGCCACAGAGGGCGGCGATGGTGGCGGCAAAGGCCTGATTGCAGCCCGAGGTAATTCCAATCTGGTTGGCACTGACTGTGGCGCTGTAGTGTTCAGACATTTGAACGGCCAGCGCGGTGCGCAGTTCCTCACGCCCCAGAACCGCCCCATAAAGATGGGCGTCGTCCTGGTTGAGCGCGGCCTCGGCCAGGGCCTGGCGCAGGCCAAGTGGCGGCGGGTCTGCCGGTGCGGCCTGGCTCACGTTCAAAAGGGGACGATCCGAGGGGAAGGTGACGCCTTCAACCCAGCGACGGGATTCCACGATGGGAGAGAGGAAGGTTGCCTCTGTGCGCGACTTGTTCATGCCCACTCCTGCTGGCGGTGTTTTCATTGGTTTGGAAGTGGTAGGGGCTTGCGAAGGGCTTGGCAATCACTCTGGTGAAACTTCTGGCTAAGACAAAGAAAAACGCGCCCCTAAGGGACGCGTTGGATCTTGTGTGGTCCATAAATGCCCGTGGGCTTAGTCGGTGCCGCGATAGGGTTGGACATATTGTAGCGCCATATCCCAGGGGAAGAAGATCCAGGTGTCCTGGCTGACCCCGGTGATAAAGGTGTCGACCATGGGCTCGCCCTGGGGCTTGGCATAGACCGTGGCAAAATGCGCCTTTGGGTACATTTCGCGTACCAGTTCCAGAGTCTTTCCGGAATCGACAAGATCATCAATGATTAGGATGCCTTCGCCATCCCGCATCAGCTCGGCATCAGGGCTTTTCAGCACCTGGGCTTCGCGTTGCTGATCCTGAGCGCCACCGCCGGAATGGTAGGATTTCACCGAGATGGTATCGACGGTGCGAATATCCAGCTCGCGGCTGATGATCATCGCAGGGGCCATGCCGCCACGGGTGATGGCAACTACGGCGCGCCATGCGCCATTGTCCGGGCCTTGGCCGTCCAGACGCCAGGCCAGGGCCCGGCTGTCGCGGTGGATCTGATCCCAGGAGATGTGAAACCCTTTTTCGTGTGGCAGGCGATCAGTCATGATCCGAAGCTCCTTTGCTTGCGTCTCGTCCCTTTTGTGCAGGGGGATCAGACGAGGGCGATTTTGAAACCGAGGGCGGCCAGAAGCCCGCCGAACACACGGTCGATTACATGTTTCAGGTTGATATAGCCCTGGCGGGTTTTCTCAAGCGAGAAAAGGCGCGCCACCAAAGTGTTCCAGGTGGCCTCGCCCAAGAAGATGCAAAACAGCAGTGCCAACAGGCTAAGTGCGGAGCTGCCCTCAGGGACGGTGCCGATAAAGACCGCGCCAAAGAAGACCGCCGGTTTGGGATTGGCCATTTGGGTAAACAGACCAAGCCGGAAGGCTGTGAAGGCAGAGCGTGGCAGGGCAGGTTCATCCTCGTTGGCGACGATCGGATCACTGGCCTGTCGCCAGATGTTCCAGGCCATCCAGACCAGATAGGCGGCTCCACCAATGCGCAAAACCGTTAGCAGAAATGGCGCATGTTCAAACAACAGAGCAAGTCCGAACAGGGCCGAAGTGGCCCAGAATACTGCTCCAGCACCAATGCCGGTGGCCAGGGCAAGCCCGGTGCGCCAACCTTCAGAGAGGCCGATACGAGCGGCCATCAAAACCGCAGGACCGGGGCTGACAGCAGCCATCAGGCACAAAAACAGGCAGGCGCCAAAAGCAGCAATAGTCATAGTTAGCCTTTCGAAATGTCAGGCGCGTCGACGGCCTTCATGCCCACCACGTGATAGCCTGCGTCAACATGCAGATTCTCACCGGTCACGCCAGAACTGAGATCAGAGAGCAGGTAGAGAGCCGATTTGCCCACATCATCGGTGGTCACATTGCGGCGCAGCGGCGAATTATGTTCGTTCCACTTCATGATGTAGCGGAAATCACCAATGCCAGAGGCCGCCAGGGTCTTGATCGGTCCGGCCGAGATCGCATTGACGCGAATACCGTCTTTGCCCAGGTCCTCGGCCAGATATTTCACCGAGGCCTCGAGCGCGGCCTTGGCCACCCCCATGACATTATAATGTGGCATCACCTGTTCGGCGCCATAATAGGTCAGCGTCAGCATCGAGCCGCCTTCGGACATCAGTTTTTCCGCCCGTTTGGCAATGGCGGTAAAGGAATAGACCGAGATATCCATTGTCATCTGGAAATTCGCGCGGCTGGTATCAACATAGCGACCACGCAGCTCGTTTTTGTCAGAGAAGCCAATGGCGTGCACAACAAAGTCCAGCTTGCCCCATTTTTCTTCGAGCGCCACAAAGAGCGCATCCATCGAGGTTTCATCAGAAACATCACAGGGCAGGACAATGTCACTGCCCAATTGTTCTGCCAGGGGCAGAACGCGTTTCTTCAGCGCATCGCCTTGATAGGAAAAGGCCAGCTCAGCACCTGCATCGGCGCAGGCTTTGGCGATCCCCCAGGCAATCGATTTGTCATTGGCAAGGCCCATGATGAGACCGCGCTTGCCGGTCATCAGTTGATTAGACATTCAGGTTCTCCGCCCGTGATCTGTAAAGTTAAAGACGTTTAGTATGATGGCGTCGCTGCTTCAAGGGGCGACCTTACCCCATGGTCACGGCCCATGGCGCTGGCTCTTGCCGTTCCGCGAGGGGCTGCATACTGTGGCGCCGAATTCAGACAGGAGGCTCCGATGAGCGAACGTTCAGGGCTCTTTGCCGGCGACAACCCCTTTGAAATTGCCAGGTCCTGGCTTGCCGAAGCCGAGGCCTCAGAGATCAACGACCCAAATGCAATGGCCCTGGCAACGGTGGACAGTGACGGGTTGCCCAACTCTCGCATGGTTTTGCTCAAAGAGATCGAAGAGGATGCCTTTGTCTTTTATACCAACTATGAAAGCGCCAAGGCGCAGGAGTTGGATCAGGGCGGCAAGGCTTCATTTGTGGTTCATTGGAAATCCCTGCGCCGTCAAATCCGGGTGCGCGGGCTGATCAGCCGCGAAGAGGGGCCGAAAGCCGACGAGTACTATGCTTCCCGCTCGCTCAAAAGCCGCCTTGGCGCCTGGGCCTCACAACAATCGCGCCCTCTGGACAGTCGCGCCAGCCTGATGGCCGAAGTTGCCAAGATCACCGCCACCAAGGGGCCGAATCCCTCGCGTCCGCCTTTTTGGGGGGGGTACCGGATTACCCCGGTAGAAATTGAGTTTTGGGCCGATGGGGCTTTTCGCTTGCATGACAGGTTCGTCTGGCGGCGCTCAATAAAACAAGATGATTGGTCGATAACCCGTCTTAATCCTTAAGCAATGGATTTGCGAAATACTGATATTCCTATCAAACGAGGGGTTTTTTACTTGAACTCCTGCGGTGAAATCGCGCATCACCTCCTTACGAAATCGAAAAATACGCAGTGGATGAATTAAGTGGCAGATGATCTGAGCAGCCTGCAGCAAATCCAAGGCCTTGTTAAATGGTTCGATCCCACTAAGGGATTTGGTTTTGTTGTATCCGATCTGGGTGGCCCTGATATTTTGTTGCACGTAAACGTACTCCGTAACTTTGGACAAAGTTCGGTGGCGGATGGTACCCGTATCGAAATCGTGACCCATCGCACCGATCGTGGTGTGCAGGCCGTAGAGGTTTTGGCCATTCATCCTCCCGAGCGCGAAGAAGCTCCGGTTCTGAGCGATTTTGCCGAAATCGACCTGAGCGATCTGCAGTCCAAACCCCTGGAGCCCGCACGTGTGAAATGGTTCAACAAGGGGAAAGGCTTTGGCTTTGCCAATGTCTTTGGCCGCAGCGAGGATGTGTTCCTGCATGTCGAAGTGCTGCGTCAATCCGGGTTGGCCGATTTGCAACCGGGTGAGGCGCTGGCGATACGGGTCATCGACGGTAAGCGCGGCCATATGGCCGCCGAAGTTCAAGCCTGGGAAGCCGCCCTGCTTGAAACAGATCAGGACACTTGATCCTGTGGCGCGGCTGAGATCTTTTCTCGTCGTCGCATCCTCCCTGGCCTTTGGTGCTGGCCTGGGCATCTCCACTGCCTCCCATGCTGCAGAATGTCAGCTTAACCGCGTCGACCTGCGCGGCAGTTGGGGGCAGGTGAGTTTTACCGTTGAAATCGCTGATGACGAGGCCGAGCGTGCGCAGGGGCTGATGTTTCGCGAAGCGCTGCCGCGCCAGTCGGGCATGTTGTTTGTCTATCCCTATCCGCAGCCCGCGGCCTTTTGGATGAAGAACACCCTGATCCCACTGGATATCATTTTTCTTAATGAAAACGGATTGGTGACTGGTATCCAGGCCAATGCGATTCCCGGCGATCTGACGCCGCTGCCGGGCGGCAATGATGTCTTTGCCGTGCTCGAAGTCAACGCCGGTCTTGCCGCAGTTTATGGGATTTCACTCGGCACCGAGATGCGTCACAAAGTTTTTTCAAAAACTGCTCCGATTTGGCCTTGTTAGGGGTTTTCAAATCAATTCACTGGCGTTAGGAACAGCGCACGGTTCGGGGCGTGGCGCAGTCTGGTAGCGCACCTGTTTTGGGTACAGGGGGTCGTGAGTTCGAATCTCGCCGCCCCGACCACTTTCAAAGAAAACCCAATGATTTCTTTGATGTTCTCGCGAGAGGCCAGGCTCCCTGGTCTCCCGCCAGAGGGCAAGATCTCCTTCCAAAAGCACGGTATGCTTGGCGTTGAGCCCAGTATAGGTCCAGGGTCTCTGCAGTTATTCTCCGCCGGCAGGGTGTCGAGGTGGTGCCGCTTTGGGCTGGTGTGAGGCAGGTCGTATTGGCGACGACATGTTTTGTGTTCCCCTGGTAAAACCGGCCTCACATGTCGTGCGGTTCGCGGCCGCGGAAGAAGAGTTCAACAAAATTCTTAGGCGCGTTTCTACGAAGGTTTACAGCCTCCGTCTTGGCGATGTTTTTCTCTGCCCGATTTGGAAAAGTGCAGCGCCATGGCTGCAGAACACTTCAGGGCTGTAGCTGCCGCTGGGGTAGCTATCGCCTTGCGAGTGGCGCGCTTGTGGCAGGGGAAAAGAATCATGTCCTCTTGTGGATTGTCGCGCTTCTCCCACTAAATGTTGAATTAACCCTTCCTTAATAAACTGACGCCAATGCGTTTCAAATTCTCGCTATTTTCACTCTGGTTTAAAACTTCCAAGAGCGGCGCGCTCACCAATGCTAGTGCATCCTTGCCACAGCGGTGCAGCCGACACAGTGGTGTTCTTTGCGGGGAAAAACATGCCTAAGAATTTGGCGTTCCAGGTCTGAAGGAGAGGGAGGTTTTGAACTTCGCACGGCAAGTGTTTGGTGTTACCCGGAATTTTTGGACCTCTGCTTTTGTAACTAATGGCCAGAAAAAATCGCCCAGATGTGGATGAATCACTCGACTGGCCAGACCTGTCTCGATGACCCTTGGCGTCAACAGCAAAGATGGTCACTAAATGGTAAAATATCCGTTGACCCTCTTGGGCTGAATACGCCAAATTGTGGAGGCCTCAAGCGGTGACACAAGATCTGGTAGGGAATCGTGTCGCTGTGACAAGACGAAAACACAAATAACATCCTTCATAATGGCCGGCGAGGGTCTCTGGAACTGCATGTCCCTTCTGTGACATGCCGATTTTTGGTGCTTTCAAACGGCGAGTGCTGCACGGCGTGCGGCGGGATGAAGATGACGAGACAGTGATAATCACAAAGGGCACAACATGAAGATCGAGCGGAAGTTTACCAAGGCAGGGCAGGACGCCTATTCAAGTTTGGATTTCATTTCGGCGACCTCCGAGATTCGAAACCCCGATGGCACCATTGTATTCCGTCTGGAGAACATCGAAGTTCCCGGCAATTGGAGTCAGGTTGCCAGTGATGTCATTGCCCAGAAATACTTCCGCAAAGCTGGCGTGCCCGAGAAGCTGAAGAAAGTTGCCGAAAAAGGCGTTCCGGAATTCCTGTGGCGCTCGGTTGCCGATGGTAAGAACGTCGCAACGGGCGGTGAGACCTCCTCTAAGCAGGTGTTTGACCGTCTGGCAGGCGCCTGGACCTACTGGGGCTGGAAAGGTGGCTATTTCACCACCGAAGAGGACGCCCGGTCCTTTTTCGACGAGATGCGCCATATGCTGGCAACACAGCGTGCCGCGCCCAACAGCCCGCAGTGGTTTAATACCGGCCTGCACTGGGCCTATGGTATCGACGGTCCCGCCCAGGGCCATCACTATGTTGATTACAAGACCGGCAAGCTGACCAAATCCACCAGCTCCTACGAACACCCCCAGCCTCATGCCTGCTTCATCCAGTCTGTCTCGGATGATCTGGTCAATGACGGCGGCATTATGGACCTCTGGGTGCGCGAGGCGCGCCTGTTCAAATATGGCTCTGGCACCGGCACCAATTTCAGCCATCTGCGCGGCGAGGGCGAAGCGCTTTCTGGCGGCGGTAAATCCTCGGGCCTGATGGGCTTTCTCAAGATTGGCGATCGGGCAGCTGGCGCGATCAAATCCGGCGGTACCACCCGACGCGCGGCCAAAATGGTCATCGTCGATGCAGATCACCCCGATATCGAAGACTTCATCGAGTGGAAGGTACTGGAAGAGCAGAAGGTTGCCTCCATTGTTGCTGGCTCCAAGATGCATGAAAAGATGCTGAACGGTATCTTTGCGGCGATCCGCTCCTGGGATGGGGCCGCCGAAGACGCCTATGAGCCCGCCAATAACCCGGCGCTGAAAACCGCCGTGCGCGAGGCCAAAAAGGTCGCTATCCCTGAGACCTATGTGAAACGCGTGCTGGACTATGCCAAGCAGGGCTACGACAGCATCGAATTCCCCACCTATGACACCGACTGGGATTCCGAGGCCTATAGCTCGGTTTCTGGCCAGAACTCTAACAACTCGATTCGGGTCACCAATGCCTTCCTGCATGCGGTGAAAAAGGACGCTGACTGGCAGCTGATCAACCGCACCGATGGCAAGGTCGCCAAGACCGTCAAGGCGCGGGACCTGTGGGAAAAGGTTGGCCATGCGGCCTGGGCCTGTGCCGATCCCGGTATACAGTTCCATGACACCGTCAATGAATGGCACACCTGCCCGAAAGACGGCGAGATTCGTGGTTCAAACCCTTGTTCCGAATACATGTTCCTGGACGATACAGCTTGTAACCTGGCCTCGCTGAACCTGCTGACCTTCCTCAAGGACGGGCAGTTTCAGGCCGAAGACTACATGCATGCCTGCCGCCTGTGGACCGTGACGCTGGAAATCTCGGTGACCATGGCGCAGTTCCCTTCCAAGGAAATTGCTCAGCGGTCTTACGATTTCCGCACCCTTGGCCTGGGCTATGCCAATATCGGCGGGTTGCTGATGAACATGGGCTATGGCTATGACAGCGAAGAGGGCCGGGCGCTTTGTGGCGCGCTGACCGCGCTGATGACTGGGGTTTCCTATGCCACTTCTGGTGAAATGGCGGCTGAACTGGGGGCCTTTTCTGGCTATGAGCGCAACGCCGATGCCATGCTCAAGGTCATTCGCAACCACCGCACGGCCGCCATGGGCAAGCTGACCGGCTATGAGGGCCTGTCGGTGCCGCCGGTGCCGCTGGATATCGCTGGCTGCCCTGATGCGCGCCTGACGGACTTGGCCATGGGGGCCTGGGATGAAGCTCTGGAGCTGGGCGAAAAGCACGGCTTCCGCAACGCTCAGACCACGGTGATTGCCCCAACCGGCACCATCGGCCTGGTGATGGACTGTGACACCACCGGCATCGAGCCTGACTTTGCTCTGGTGAAGTTCAAGAAACTGGCCGGCGGTGGCTACTTTAAGATCATCAACCGCTCGGTGCCCTCGGCGCTCGAAGGGCTGGGCTATAGCTCGGCTCAAATCGAAGAGATCGTTTCTTATGCGGTGGGTCATGCCTCTCTGGGCAATGCGCCTGGCATCAACCATACCTCGCTGACCGGTCACGGCTTTGGCTCCAATGAATTGTCCAAGATCGACAGTGCTTTGGAAGCCGCTTTTGATATCCGCTTTGTGTTCAATCAATGGACCCTGGGCGAGGATTTCTGCACAGGTGTGCTGGGGATCCCGGCAAGCAAACTGAACGATCCGGCCTTTGACCTGCTGCGTCACCTGGGCTTTTCTAAGGTGGATATTGACGCGGCCAATGACCACGTCTGCGGCACCATGACCCTGGAAGGTGCGCCGCACCTGAAGGAAGAGCATTACGCGATCTTTGATTGCGCCAATCCTTGCGGCAAAAAAGGCAAGCGTTTCCTCGGTGTTGAAAGCCATATCCGTATGATGGCCTCAGCCCAGAGCTTTATTTCGGGCGCGATCTCCAAGACCATCAATATGCCCAATGACGCCAGCATCGAAGAATGCCAGAAGGCCTATGAGCTGAGCTGGTCGCTGGGTGTCAAAGCCAATGCGCTATACCGTGACGGCTCCAAGCTGAGCCAGCCGCTGGCAGCGGCGCTGGTCGAGGATGACGACGAGGCGGCAGAGGTTCTCGAAACCGGCAAGCCGCAGGAAAAGGCTGTGGTTCTGGCAGAGAAGATTGTCGAAAAGATCGTCATCAAGGAAGTGGCCAAATCGCAGCGTTCCAAGATGCCGCATCGCCGCAAGGGCTATACCCAAAAGGCGGTTGTTGGCGGTCACAAGGTCTATCTGCGGACCGGTGAATACGAAAGCGGCACCTTGGGTGAAATCTTCATCGATATGCACAAAGAGGGGGCGGGCTTCCGCGCCATGATGAACAACTTCGCCATCGCGGTCTCGGTTGGTCTGCAATATGGCGTGCCACTAGAAGAGTTTGTTGATGCCTTCACCTTCACCAAGTTTGAGCCTGCGGGCATGGTGCAGGGCAATGACTCGATCAAAAATGCCACCTCGGTACTGGACTATGTGTTCCGCGAACTGGCGGTGAGCTATCTGGACCGCACCGATCTGGCCCATGTGAAACCGCAGGGTCCGGCCTTTGATGACATCGGTCGCGGCGAAGAGGAGGGGGTTTCCAACCTCAGCGAGCTGAGCGAAAGCGCCGCAACCCGCTCGCTGGAGGTGCTCAAGCAGATTTCCTCCACCGGTTATCTGCGCAAACGTCTGCCGCAGGATCTGGTGGTTCTGCAGGGCGGACAGGCAGGCGAGACCGGCCTGATGGATGCCAATACCTCTGCCGCTGATCCTGTTGCGGATCTGCAATCGCTGGTTCCGGAAGCCTCGGTTGCACCTGCGACCGGTATGGATGCACGGGTCAAGGCCAAGATGCAGGGCTACGAGGGCGAGGCCTGCAGTGAATGCGGCAATTACACTTTGGTGCGCAACGGCACCTGCATGAAGTGTAATACCTGCGGCAGCACCAGCGGCTGTTCCTGATCTAAAGATCTGAACGGCGCCGTGGTTTCATCCGTTAGGCGGCGCCTAAGTTAATGAAAAACCCGCAGTAACAGGCGATATCCTGTTGCTGCGGGTTTGCTATTTTGCCTCCCTTTCAGGAGGGGCGCATCAGTGCAGCGACAGGCTGGGGGACTTGCGCGCTCTGTCCTCGGTTGCTTGCCAGACGGGATCTGCCGTTGGGTGCTCTGGCGTTTGAGTGGGGCCTGCCCATTCGGGAGTGACCCAAACTGGCGCCGTTTGATCTACCGCCTGATTGGCACTGGCCGCATGGACAGAAAGGCTCAGCTGTGACGCGTCATGTTGGGCGGTGAGCCGCAGGGGCATTCCGGGCTGTGCGGCGCGAGGCTGGTCGAGCAAAAAGGCGGTTCGGCCCCAGTGTCCTTTGGCATTCAATCCATTGGAGACTGAAATGCCGGGCGCCAGCTCCATTTCAAAACTGACAAAGATAGCATGGATCTCGCCGGTGCTGGCACAGAACAGATCCTGGGTGCTGCGCGCCGGATCTATATTTGGCCGAGTGAAATCGAATTGAAACAGCTCTGCCATGGGTCCCAGGGGGCGCAGACGGTAGGCTTCAAAATCGTTCGGAGTAATCTGTGCGACACCAACGAGGGGATTAAAGGCACTCAGATCAAAGCCTTCGGCCTGTTTGGGTTGCCATTGATCCAGCAAGATATCGCTCTCAACCATCTGCGCCATCAGGGTTCCGCGTTCCGGAACCGCGCGGGCATTGGGTTTTGCCAGGGCGGCCATCGCATGGGTCAGCGTCGCCAAAGCGCCCTCGCCAAGCAAGACGGTATCGACAATCTCAGAGATCACCACGTCGGCCTGATGCGGGATATCAACGCCAACAATGACGTCATGTGACCATTTGGGGATCACGGTGATGCGGTCGCTCAACCCGTTTTCAGCGATAACGCGGGTGGCGGCCTGGGCAATCAGCGGCTGCTGCTCGCAGGTATAGACATGTTTTGCACCGGCGCGTGCCGCCAGCATGGCCGTCAGCCCTGCGCCGCAGCCGATATCCAAAACCAGATCACCTGGCTTTACCTTGGCTGCAATCGCCTGAGCATAGGCGCTGTTGCGGGCCTCGTCGGCTAGCATGGGGAAATGCCAGCGAGGGACAAACATCTGATGCAGCCGCTCTTGCAACACCCGTGCGCCGTGGTGATGCGGATCAAGCTCCAGTGCCTGTGTCAGCAACGCGGCGGTGCGGAGGCCACCATCTCCCAGGGGTTCGGATTTGGCGCGCTCAACCAGGGTTTCAACTGGGCTTTCAATCAGGCTTTCTGCCTGTGAACCGTCTGGTGAAGCCTCTGGGAAATCGTGATATTTCCGGGCAACCGACGGGACTTGTTCTTTAAACAATTTTTAGATTTCCTCATTTGAACTAAATGCTGAGGTCTGCATATTCACCATGGGCATCTAACAAAGCGTAAAGGCCCCGGTGCCTGTTTTGTCCAAATCACCCCTCCATCAAAACTCACCCATGCCAGCGGTTGTTGTTGGCGATGACTTGGCGTCAGCGGGAGTGGTTTGGCGTTGTGATTGAATATTAGTCCATATACGAACTAAATGATCGCAGGCAGAGGGACACCCAGTGTCAGAGAAATCAAAGTCGCAAAAACCATCACCGGTCAGGCTCCGCGTCTTTCACCAGCTGCAGGTCGCCCATAGCGCCCTGTTTCGGGCCGCAGATCGGCGGACACGGCAGTCCGTAGGGCTCACCACCAGCCAGTTTGCAGTCCTGTTTGTCCTGTCGCAACGCGATGGGCAGCCGATCTCTGAGATCGCCAAACATCTATCGATGGGAAAATCCAGCCTCACCGGCTTGGTGGATCGCATGGTGGATCGGGGCCTTGTGGCCCGCATAGCCTCACCCAGCGATGGCCGGGTGACTAATATCCATATCCAGGCGGCAGGCGCGGCGCTTCTGGCTGAGGCCAAACAGGAAACCAAGCATTTCAATGCCGCTCTTCTGAAGCCTTTTATTGAGGACGAACAGATAGTTATCCATAGGTTCCTCAACCATTTGGTGGAACATGCCGATGATATTATCAACCCAACCACGCTCAATTCCGGAGACAGTCATGACCCAAACGACCTCCCGTGAAACGATCACGTTTGACACCAGCGATGGCGTCACCTTGCAGGGCGATCTCACCCGCAGCGCTGAACCCAAGCTGGCCATCCTGATCTCGGCTGGCACCGGCTTCCCTCGCAGCTTCTACCATCCAATTGCGACCTATTTTGCCGAGCGGGGCGCTGTGGTTCTGACCTATGACTACCGCGGAATTGCCGGATCGCGCAGCGGCGACCTGGCCAATTCCGAGATCGAATATGCCGATTGGGGGCGCTACGACATGGTGGCCGCCGTTGATCAATTGTCCGCAGCGGCACCAGGGCTAAAAATCACCCATCTGGCCCATAGCGTAGGCGGGCATTTTATCGGGGTGATGTCCAATCATCAAGCCATTGATCGACATGCTTTTATCTCGGTCGGGACCGGGTATTTTGGTGGCCACAAACTGGGCAATTGGCCGCTGGAGATGTATTTCTGGTGGGTCCTGGGCAGCTATTCCCTGCTGCGCTGGGGCTATATCAAACCCGGTGGCGGCTGGGGCGGCGAGGCACTGCCGCCTCGGGTGTTCAAAACCTGGCGTAAGTGGAGTCAGCGCAAGAGTTATTTCCAGCCCGACTATGAAACGCTGCTAAAGCCGCAGCACTACGCAGAGGTCACCGCGCCGATCCGCTCCTGGATCTTCAGCGATGACCCGATCGCCACGCCGCAGGCCGGGCACGACCTGCTGGACTGCTATCCCAATGCGGCAAAATCATTGCAGATCAGAACCCCGGCTGACATAGGTGTAAAGCGCATAGGCCACGAAGCGGCCTTTCGCCCCGGTCGGGAAACCCTTTGGTCTGAATGCTGGGACTGGCTTTCGCAAAGCCAGGCAAGCAACTGAAAAACCGTAAAATCTACTCCTTCAACAGCTAGGACCGCCAAAATGAGCGACACAATCTCCATCCAGACCTCTGCGCGGGTCACCACGCTGACAATCACCCGGCCAAACAAGCGCAACGCCATCACGCAGGCAATGTATGGCGCTATGGCCGCGGCACTGAAAGACTATGAGAATTCCGAAGCGCGGGCCTTTGTGATCACCGGGGCAGAGGACTATTTCACTGCTGGCAATGACTTGCAGGACTTCTCGATGGCGGATCACACAGCCGAAAAGCCCCCGGTGATGCAGTTTCTGGAGGCTATTTCCACCTGTCCCAAACCGGTGATTGCTGCGGTGAACGGCCCGGCCATTGGCATTGGCCTCACCATGTTGCTGCATTGTGACCTGACCTATGCCGCCCAAAGCGCCACCTTCACCGCGCCTTTTGTCAAGCTGGGTTTGGTGCCCGAAGCCGCCTCTTCGATGCTGCTGGCACAGTCCGTTGGCATGGCGGTTGCCAATGACATTCTGCTTGCTGGGCGGACCCTTACCGCTGACGAGGCCCATAGCTACGGCTTGATCTCGCGGGTTTTCCCGGATGCGGATTTTCAGGCCGAGGTGGCTCAGATTGCGGCGCATGTGGCCAATTCGGCGCCAGAGGCGGTGAAGCTGTCAAAATCCCTGATCCGCCACAACCGCGGCCAGGAAGCTGCCCATATGGCAAAAGAAGCAGAGCTGTTCCTTTCGCAGCTGAAATCATCCGAATTCGCCGAGGTGGTCGCCGCGATGATGCAAAAACGCGCCCCGTCGTTTTCGTAAGCGAATGCGCATAGGGCTTTGAAAAAATCTCTTCCCGCAGTGCGTTGCGGGAAGGGAACTGACTAGATCAGACAAGATCCACATAGGGCCTGCTCTTGCAGCCTGACCCGAGCGGGTCACAACAATCTATAGGAAAACACTGAAGGGGAGTATGGCGGAGAGACAGGGATTCGAACCCTGGGAACCCGTGAAGGCTCAACGGTTTTCGAGACCGCCCCGTTCGACCACTCCGGCACCTCTCCGCGGGGGTCTGGTGCAGGAGCGTTTAAGGCTGAACGCTGTGCAGCGCAAGGGGGATTTTCAACTTCTCAGGAGAAATGCATTTTTTCATTGTTTGGTCGCAGTTTTCCCCTAGATTTCAACTATGAGACAGCTTTCAAAACCATTCTTTCACTTGCTCCGGGCGATCTGCACGCTTGGGGTTCTAACCGTGCTTTTCGCTATGCCTGCTGCGGCAGTTGAGCGGGGCAAGGTCGAGGCCTTCCTTCAGGTTACCGGGTTTGATGTGGCGCTGGATAGTATCGCGCTCTCGGCGGGCAATGCGCCGGAGATGCTGGGTTTTACGGCCAGTGATTTTGGTTCCCAGTGGACCCGCCTCTCTGAAAGCGTGTTTGATCAGGACAAAATGCGCGATCTGGCACTGGATATTCTGACCGAGACCCTTGAGGATGAGGCGCTGAGCCATGCTGCCGCCTTTTACGCAAGTGACCTCGGTCAACGTCTGGTGATGGCGGAAAACGCCTCCCATCTGGTGGAGGAAGGTGACACCAAACAGGCTGCCGGCGAGAGGATCATTGCCGATCTGGTGAAATCTGGCAGCAAACGGGTGGCGCTGTATCACCGGATGAGTAGGGCGATTGATGCCGCTGGCGCTGGCCTGAGATCGGTTCAGGAGATCCAGTTTCGTTTCCTGATGGCTGCCAGTGCCGCAGGTATCGTTGAGCTGCAATTGGACGCAGAGGGGCTGCGCGCCCTTCAGCGGGCACAGGAAACCGAAATCCGCATGGCTTTGCAGGCGTCAAATCTGGCGGCCTCTGCCTATACCTATCAGGAATTCTCGGATGCCGAGGTTGTCGCCTATGTCGAAGCGCTGGAGGCTCCATTGATGCAACGGGTCTATGAGCTGCTGAATGCGGTGCAGTTCGAAATCACTGCCAACCGGTTCGAGGCATTGGCCTACCGGATGAAAGAACTGGGCCGCGGCGAGGATATCTGAACCGTGACAGGCCCTAACCCCCCTGCTTTTCCCAATGCGGAGGGAACGTGGGCAGGAAAGGGTTGACAGGGGCATGGTTTATGGGGCAAATGCCGCCATCCCGGCCCGGATTCTCTGTGCCGGGTTCATTTTGTAATACGGCCCCCAACCGGGGCGCGCTGTTCGAGGTGGCCATCTGGCCAAAACGCCCGGATCCGGGGACCAAAGGACGCGGTTGATAAAGGAAACACGCATATGTTTGCGGTCCTCAAGACTGGCGGCAAGCAGTACAAAGTTCAGGCGGGCGATATCCTCCGCATTGAAAAATTGGCTGCTGATGCTGGCGAAACAATCCAGTTCGACGAAATCCTGATGCTTGGCGGCGACACTCCTGTTGTTGGCGCACCTCTGGTAGAAGGCGCTGCTGTTAAGGCAGAAGTGATCGACCAGATCAAAGGCGAAAAGCTCATTCACTTCGTGAAGCGTCGCCGGAAGCACTCTTCCAAGCGTACCAAAGGTCACCGTCAGAAACTGACTCTGATCCAGATCACTGAAATTCTGGCATCCGGTGCAACCAAAGCTGCGCCTAAAGCTGCCGCCAAGGCTGCTCCAAAAGCC
The DNA here is from genome assembly GCF_039971195.1 of Pseudophaeobacter sp. GTDB lineage: Bacteria > Pseudomonadota > Alphaproteobacteria > Rhodobacterales > Rhodobacteraceae > Pseudophaeobacter. Next base: position 3,102 of record NZ_JBDWPJ010000056.1, on the reverse strand, counting down.
GCTGCCAAGGCCGCACCTGCTGCCGCTGCTGCTGGTTCCGACGATCTGACAGCCTTGACTGGTGTCGGCCCTGCCGCCGCCAAAAAGCTGAACGAAGCTGGTCTGACCAGCTTTGCCCAGATCGCAGCCTTGTCGGAAGACGACATTGCTGGTATCGAAGCGGTCAAAGTGAAGCCCGAGTGGGTTGCACAGGCCAAAGATCTGGCTAAAGGCTAAGGAGAGACAGAATGGCACATAAAAAAGCTGGTGGTTCCTCCCGTAACGGCCGCGACTCCGCAGGTCGCCGCCTCGGCGTGAAACTCTATGGTGGCCAGGCGGCCATCGCAGGCAACATCATCATTCGTCAGCGCGGCACCAAATTTTGGCCGGGCGAGGGCGTAGGTCTGGGCAAAGATCACACGATCTTTGCTGTGACTGACGGTGCTGTCACCTTCCACAAAGGCCTGAAAGGCCGCACCTTTGTATCGGTTCTCCCAGTGGCGGAGGCCGCTGAGTAAACCGAACCCACAAGGTTATGAACAATGAGGGGATCGGCAACAGCCGGTCCCCTTTTTCTATTTGGCGCAGAAGCGCCGGTGTTGTTTTAGTATTGGTGCTCTCCAACGCAAAACTGGCGATCCCCAGGATCTGGGGGATCATTGAAATGTGACTAGGCCGTCCATGGCCTGCCCTTCAAATGCCATGTCTTAGCGCTACCTGGAGGAGAAAGCCTTTGTTTTCGATCTCTTTGCCATGAAGGAGCAGAGACATGAGCCTGGATAATGTGAGTGATCAGCCGGTTATAGAAGCCAACCGGTTTGTGCTACGTCCGCTGCGGGATTCCGACAGCGGCTTGATTGCCCAATACACGGGCGATGAACGTGTGGCACGCATGACCACCTCAATCCCTCACCCGATGCCCCCCGGCGCGGTTGAGGCCTTTGTGGGGCGCGCTGTAGCTGCAGAGCGGGACGAAGACATTTGGGCGATTGATGGCACTCCCGGTGGCGGCGCCGAGTTAAAGGGCATCATCAGCCTGAAGCGGCTGGATCGCAATCAGTCCGAAGTGGGGTTCTGGATTGCGCCTTTGTTTTGGAACACTGGCCTCGCCTCCGAGGCACTGGCAGCGCTGGTCGCAGCCAACCCGCTGGATAATGCCACCATGTTTGCGGTGGTGTTTCAGGACAATCCGGCCTCGGCGCGGGTGATGACCCATTGCGGGTTTGACTATCTTGGCGATGCCGAGAGCTTCTCGGTCAGTCGCAATGCAAATGTGCCAACCTGGACCTACAGCCGAAAACTGTGATTGGCGCGGCCAAAGCTTTCAGGTAAGCCACAGCCAAGAACCAAACGAGGTCCGGACGAGACCTCGTTGACCCAACCGTATTTCCGCGCCGCGCCCAAATGGGTGCCAGCGCAGTAAGGAGCCACCATGAAATTCCTCGATCTGGCAAAGGTCTATGTCCGCTCCGGTGGCGGTGGCAACGGCTGCGTGAGCTTTCGTCGTGAAAAATACATCGAATATGGTGGCCCCGACGGCGGCGACGGCGGCAAGGGCGGTTCGGTCTGGGCCGTGGCTGTGGATGGGCTGAATACGCTGATTGATTTTCGCTATCAGCAGCACTTTTTTGCCAATAACGGCCAGTCCGGCATGGGACGTCAGCGCACCGGTAAGGATGGCGAGGAAATCATCCTGCGGGTGCCGGTGGGCACTGAAATTCTCGACGAAGACCAGGAAACCGTGCTGGCGGATATGACCGAGATCGGCCAGCGGGTTCAGCTGGCCAAAGGCGGTAATGGTGGCTTTGGCAACCTGCACTTCAAATCCTCCACCAACCAGGCGCCGCGCCGCGCCAACCCGGGCCAAGAGGGTGTCGAACGCACCATCTGGCTGCGGCTGAAACTCATTGCCGATTCCGGCCTGCTGGGGTTGCCCAATGCCGGTAAATCCACTTTCCTGGCTTCCAGCTCCAATGCCCGGCCCAAGATCGCCGATTATCCCTTTACCACCCTGCACCCGAACCTTGGTGTGGTTGGCATTGACAACACTGAATTTGTCATGGCCGATATTCCTGGTCTGATTGCCGGCGCCCACGAGGGCAAGGGCATTGGCGATAGGTTCCTGGGCCATGTCGAGCGGTGCTCGGTGCTGCTGCATCTGGTGGACGGCACCTCCGAGGACGTGGCGGGCGATTACCAGACCATCATTGATGAGCTCGAAGCCTATGGTGGCGAGCTGGCCAATAAACCGCGCATCACCGCGTTGAACAAGGTTGACGCCCTGGATGACGAAGAACGCGCCGAGGCCCTGGCGGCTTTGGAAAAGGCCGTTGGCAGCAAGGTGCTGATGCTCTCAGGCGTGAGCCGCGAAGGGTTGAACGAGGTGCTGCGCGCGGTGCGGGCCGAGATTGACGATGACCGCATCCGGCAAAAGCCCGTCGAGGAGCAAGAACCTTGGCGGCCCTGATCGACGCCAAACGCATTGTTGTCAAAATTGGCTCGGCGCTGCTGGTGGATCGCTCCAGTGGCAAGCTGCGCTCGGGTTGGCTGCATTCGCTGGCCAATGATGTGGCCTGGCTGAAATCCCTGGGCAAGGATGTCATTCTGGTCTCCTCGGGTTCGATCGCCCTGGGGCGCGAGGTGTTGGACCTGCCGCGCAGTGATCTGCCGCTGGAACAGTCGCAAGCCGCTGCTGCCGTTGGACAAATCCGTTTGGCCCGCGCCTATGAGGAAGCCCTGGCTCCACATATGATCACCACCGCACAGGTGCTGGTAACGCTGGAAGACAGCGCGGATCGGCGCCGTTATCTCAATGCCCGCGCCACGCTGGAAACCCTGATCGGTCTCGGCGCTGTGCCCATCGTCAATGAAAATGACACCATTGCCACCGATGAGATCCGCTATGGCGATAACGACCGCCTGGCGGCGCAGGTGGCAGTCACAGTCGGCGCTGATGCGCTGGTGCTGCTGTCAGATGTGGATGGGTTTTACAGCGCCAATCCGGCGCTGGACCCTGCGGCACAGCGCTATGACCGCATTGATGAGATTACGCCTGAGATCGAAGCCATGGCTGGCGACGGTGTCTCTGGCCTTTCCAAGGGCGGGATGATCACCAAGGTTCTG
>NZ_JBDWPJ010000055.1:0-12269 GCF_039971195.1 Pseudophaeobacter sp. | reverse complement strand
CCCGCCCCCAGCGCCACCCCTACAACCAGCCTTTGGTTTCAAATGGCTTTTGGTGCGGAACAGAGTTCAAAGCAAAAGCCCCAAAACCGGGTCAGGTCTTGGGGCTTTTTTGTTGCTAAAGAAAGTCAACCCTACGAGGTTGGTTCCGGCTCCAGATCGGTGCCTGAATCTCCATCTGCCTTGGGCTTCTTTGGCTTGGCTTTGGGGATGGCGGTTACCGAAGCCGTGCCTTCATCTGCATCGGAATCATCATCCTTTTCATGCGGCGGCTCACCGTTCATCACCCGCTTGATCTCATCCCCGGTGAGGGTTTCATATTCCAGCAGCCCCTGCGCCAGACGCTCAAAACCCTCGTTGTTCTCGGTGAGAATCTTGCGCGCACGCTGATAGCCTTCATCGATCAAGCGTTTCACTTCGCCTTCGATCAGCTCTTTGGTTGCAGCCGAAACCGAAAAACCACCGGCCCCCCCATTGTTCTGATAGCCCGCCGCGGCCTCCTGGTAGTCAATGTTACCGACCTTGTCGGACATGCCCCATTGCATCACCATGGCACGGGCCAGACCCGAAGCCTGCTGGATGTCACCGGCAGGACCATTGGAGACTTCGCTTTCACCATATTTGATAATTTCAGCCGCCTTGCCCGCCATCGCCATGGCCAGGCGCTGGTGACATTCTTCTTTGAACATATTCAGGCGGTCAAATTCCGGTAGGCTCATCACCATGCCCAGGGCGCCGCCGCGTGGAATGATGGTCGCCTTATAAACCGGATCACATTTTGGCAGGGTGATCCCGACAACCGCATGACCCGCCTCATGGTAGGCGGTCATTTCTTTTTGCTCCTGGGTCATCACCATCGAGCGGCGCTCGGCCCCCATCATCACCTTGTCCTTGGCGGATTCAAAATCCTCCATGGTGACAAAGCGGCGGCCAACACGGGCGGCCATCAGGGCAGATTCGTTGACAAGATTGGCCAGATCCGCCCCCGAGAACCCGGGCGTCCCACGGGCAATGATGCGCAGATCCACATCAGGACCCAGCGGGGTCTTGCGGGCATGCACGCCAAGGATCTTCTCGCGGCCCTTGATGTCAGGATTGCCCACAGTGACATTGCGGTCAAAACGACCCGGACGCAGCAGGGCCGGATCCAGCACGTCTTTACGGTTGGTGGCGGCCAGGATGATGACGCCTTCATTGGCTTCAAAGCCGTCCATCTCAACCAGCAGCTGGTTCAATGTCTGTTCGCGCTCATCATTGCCGCCGCCATAACCGGCGCCACGATGGCGGCCCACGGCGTCGATCTCATCGATAAAGACAATGCAGGGCGCGTTCTTTTTTGCCTGCTCGAACATGTCGCGCACACGAGAGGCACCCACACCAACGAACATCTCAACAAAGTCGGAACCCGAAATGGTGAAGAAGGGAACCCCGGCCTCGCCAGCGATGGCGCGGGCCAGCAGGGTTTTACCAGTACCGGGAGGGCCAACAAGCAGCGCCCCCTTGGGGATTTTGCCGCCAAGACGGGAGAATTTCTGCGGGTTGCGCAGGAACTCGACAATCTCTTCCAGCTCTTCCTTGGCTTCATCAATACCGGCGACATCGTCAAATGTGACACGGCCGTGTTTTTCCGTCAGCATCTTGGCCTTGGATTTGCCAAAGCCCATGGCGCCGCCCTTGCCGCCACCCTGCATCCGGTTCATGAAGTAGATCCAGACCCCAATCAGCAGCACAAAAGGCAACAGGGTGATCAGGAAAGACTGGAACCCGGATTGCTGCTGCTTTTCAGCCCGCACCGGAATATTGTTCTCGATCAGCAGCTGCGTGACCTCGGCATCCGACGGACGGATGGTGACAAAGTTCTGACCATCTGCGGTGTAGCGAACTTGCTCCCCATCCAGCACCACGGTGCTGACTTTGCCTGCTTCAACCGAAGTGACAAAATCCGAAAAAGAGCGTTCGTTGCTCTGCATCGTGCCGCCTGAACCACTGAACAAATTGAACAGCGCCAGGATCAAGACAAACAGAACAACCCAGAAGGCGATGTTGCGTGCGTTACCCAAGGAATATCTCCCAATATCCGGGCACCCTCGCAGGGCGCCCTCGTTGCGCATAAAATAAGGAACATTCAGGCAGGTTCAATGCGATAAAAGCGATGCAAAGAACTCTTCTGCACTATTTATCGGTTCCGCGACGCATCCATTGGCCAAACCGGCCAGTGGTGCGGCGATCAATTCGCCCTTCCGCCACAGGGCAGGCGTGACTTCCAAAACCGCCGCAGGACAGCCCTGATCGCGCCAATCAGGACAGTGCTGCAGGCCTTCAGCTCCCAAGGCGCGAATCTCACAAGCATCTAATTTGCCTGCAAAAATACGCCATCTTCGGTCCCATATCTCCCCCGCAGAGGAGGCTGTTTTCTGCACCGAAACGCTCTCACGGCAGATCCAGATACTGCCTCGATGGCACAGAATTCGACAGCCCGACAGGGTGGTTGATCCGCCCCGTTGCGCTGTTGCAACCGCCGCCATCATCGCTTGACGTCTCGGCGGATATTGTCCGCCGGAAATCCATAAAAGTGCCTGCATCATCAGCCGATGGGCTGTTTCATCCGGCAAAATGCGAAATTTGCGCAGATCCAACACAACTGCGCCGACCTTAACCTGAACCATATCACGCGCCGCCAAGAAAGCATACCAGCCCAAAGCCGTGTTGGCCTTGCCCATGTTTTGCGCCACCGTGGACAGGGCCTCTACCGACAGCCCCAACTCTTCCAACACACCAAGCACCTGACGGGTTTTAACCCGGTCAAACCGGGTGTCCTCATTTGAAGGATCCTCAACCCAGGCACAGCCGCGCGCCTCCAGGTAGCCCCGCAACTCAGCCCGCCGCAGGGACAAGATGGGCCGCAGCAGGGACACACCGTCCTGGGTTCGGCGCGTCGGAATACCGGCCAGGCCGGTCACGCCCGAAGCCCGCATCAACCGCATCAACACGGTTTCGGCCTGATCATCCGCCGTATGGCCCAAAGCCAGAACCGGAATGCCGTTCTGCCGTGCCCAATCCGTCAACAAATCATAGCGGGCGCGCCGCGCCTGATCCTGCAGGTTGCCAGTGGCTCTGGGGCCATCCTCCCAGGTCAGGAGCTGGTGACGCAGGCCAAGCTCCTGCGCCAGTTCTGCAACCAATTCTGCTTCTTGTCGCGATGCGGAACGCAGCCCGTGATCCACCGTGGCCACCATCAGCTCAACGGGGTCGTCGCGAAAACACTCTTCAAGCAGATGCAACAGGGCCAGAGAATCACTGCCCCCCGACACCGCAACCCCAATGCGGGCAGGCAGGGGCGTGGCAAACTGCTGGCGCAGAACCGCAAGAAGACCTTCGCTGCCCTGCAGCTCTGGACCGATGCGGTTCAAGAGCAGCCCAATGCGGCCATCTCTACCTTGGCCTGCGCAACAGTGTCTTGACCGGGGAAACGCACGCCAACCTCAGAGAGGGTGATGCAGGCCTGATCAACCTGCCCCAGCCGTCCCAGGGCAGCGCCAAGTTCAAACAGAGCCTGGGGCGCAGTGGCACTGGTGGCATTGCCGGTAAAAGACGCCAGATAGGCCCGGGCCGCTTCGCGGGTATCGCCCAGCCCGTCGAGGGCTTTGCCGCGGTTGAAATCCGCCTCGGGCGCCAGCGGGCTGCCGGGGTAGGACTGTGTGAAACTCGCAAATTTCTCAGCTGCCAGCTGATGGGCCCCCTCGCTCAGGGCCTGTTTTGCGGCGTCAAAATCAGCCTGCTCGCCCACCGCCAGTTCGGTACCGTTGTCGGGAACGGGCTGCACCGCACCCGTGGTGCCCAGCGCCTCTTCGCCGCCAAGAGTGCTGGTTTCACCCAGGGCGCCAATATCGCCGCCCTCCAGTTCAACCAGGCGGAATTCCAGATCACCAATGCGATTGGTGCCATCGGTGACTATGCGGTTGATGCGATATTCCAGTTGCTCGCTTTGTGCTGTCAGCCGCTGCAACCCGGCCTCAATGGCGCTGACCCGGTCCAGAACCGAACTGCCTGCCGCGGCACCAGAGGAAACACCCCCTGTCGTTGACAGCTCCCGTTTCAGGCGCTGGATATCCACATGCAGAACCGTCAGCTCCTGACGGATATCCGCCAGCGTCTGGGCATCCTGCGCCCAGACGGGCGCGGCCAGCATTTGTGTCCCCAACAGGGTGGTCGAGAGAAAGGCGGCTTTGAGCAGGCGCATCATCTTATCCCGTCAATCCGCCAGCCAGCACAGTGACAGCGCGGCGGTTCTTGGCATAGCAGCTCTCATCGGAGCAGATCTCAAGCGGGCGTTCCTTGCCAAAGCTCACCACCTGGATGCGCGATCCGGCGATCCCCTGCGAGATCAGATATTCCCGCGCCGAATTGGCCCGGCGTGCACCCAGGGCGAGGTTATATTCCCGTGTGCCCTGCTCATCCGCATGGCCCTGAATGGTCACGATATAGTCCGGGTTGGCGGTCAGCCAGCGCGCTTGCCCCTGCAGGATGCTCTCGGCTGTGGGGTTCAGGGTGGACTGATCCACCAGGAACAGCACCCGGTCGCCGATGGTCTGCTGGAAATAGGCCGGGCTGGCCGGATCAAGGTTGGAGCCAGCACTGCCAGGGCCACCGGCGCCAGCACTATTGCTATCATCCCAGAGTGTATTGCCACAGCCAGCCAACCCCAGGGCTGCAACCAGCAGAAATGCCTTCTTAAAACCGCTCATGACTATGCCTATTCCTTTGTCGTTCTTGGCCTCAACCTATCACAGAGATTGGGCCGATTCTATGCAGGTCTTCCTGTCTTGCAATTTCACGCCGGGGCACCCTTGTTCCCAGACAGATCGCCTTTGTTATTTCTGTAGGGGCGACCAGGCCGGATCCGAGGCCCCATCGGGCGTGCGCACAGGTTTGAGGTTTCGCCCCAGAATATCCACCGAATAGAGCAGCGCCCGTCCATTGGCCCCCTGGGTTTCACGGGTAAACATGATCACCCGGCCATTGGGCGACCAGCTGGGACCCTCGTCCAGAAACGAGGCCGTCAGCAGACGCTCTTCGCTGCCATCCAGCCGCATCACGCCGATGTGGAAGCGACCCTTGCTCTGTTTGGTAAAGGCAATGAGATCCCCACGCGGCGACCAGACAGGGGTGCCATAGCGCCCCTTGCCAAAACTGATACGACGCGCCTCGCCGCCACTTGCCGGCATCACATAGAGCTGCGGCGTACCGGAGCGGTCGCTTTCAAAAACGATCTGGCTGCCATCGGGCGAATAGGAGGGCGCTGTTTCGATTGAGGGCGCTTGGGTCAGCCGCTGGCGCGCACCACTGGCGATATCCATGGTATAAAGATCGGTATTGCCGCCTTCGGCCTGTGAATAGACCACGGTTTTACCATCCGGGGCAAAGCGCGGCGCAAAGCTCATGATGCCCTTGTCAGCCGACAAGACCCGACGCTCCACCCGGCCCACGTCCAGCACATGGATCTGCGGAAAGCCGCTCTCGTAGCTGGTATAGAGCACCCGGTCGCCGGTGGGCGAAAAGCGCGGCGCCAGCACCAGCGCGGCGCTATTGGTCAGATACTGCACCCCGGCACCGTCATAATCCATGATTGCCAGTCGCTTGCGGCGGTCATTTTTTGGCCCGGTTTCCGAGACAAAAACCACCCGGCTGTCAAAATAGCCGCTTTCGCCGGTGATCCGGCTGTAGATAGCATCTGCTACCTTATGCGCCATGCGACGCCAGCCATCGGTGGTGCCGCTGAATTGCAGCCCCGCACCGAGCTCATTGTCAGCAAAGACGTCATAGCCGCGAAACCGCACCGTTAGCTGCTTGCCATTGACCGAGACCGCCCCGGTGATCAGCGCCTGGGCGTTCACCGCTTTCCAATCGGCAAAACGCACCGGCGCGTTAAAATCGCTAACAGTCGAGATATGCGCTGTGGCGGGCACCTCGCGGAACAATCCGGTGCCGTTGAGATCGTCCGCAATGACGCGGGTGATCTGATTGGCCAGCTCTGAGGCCGAGGCGTTTTCCGCCAGGAAATCCGGCACCGCATAGGGCAAGGGCTCAATCACACCATCGGTGATCTCGATCCGCAGCGGGCCGTTCTGGGCCTGGGCTTCGCCGCCAAGCGTCAGCAATGGGGATGCAAGGAGAAGGCTGGCCAAAAGGGCTTTGAGAGTGCGCCTCATGTGCGTCGCGTCCTTTCCGGTGTGAATATCGTTACAGTATCAGGGGATCGGGCAGCACTTGCAGGGGGAAAAACGACCCATCCCCAGTCATAGTCATCGCCGTCCAGAGGCGTAGTCACAATTTGGTGTCTCATTTGATACGCATCTTTTCTGGGTTAAAGGTCATTACAATGTCACGCCAATGGTCGTATTTTTCACCGGGCAGCTGAAACCCGCGCGCGCCACAGCGGATAATGGCCCGGCGTGCCGCCTCATAGGCCTGTCTTGCCGCCCCAGCCGAACCACCGGTGCTCGACAGCATGCGGATGGTGCCAACCTTGGGCCGCCCGTCCTGTTCCAGGGAAACCGCCACTTCGACTGTGGTTTTCAGCGCCTCGGTCGACAGCGAGCCGACGTTCCAGCACTTGGACACGGAAACCCGCAGCGCGTCTTTCTCGCCTGCGGTCAACGGCGGGCCAGAAGGTTCGGGCGCGGCCACTTCGCCGCCGCCTGCAATGGCAGCGTCCAGCGCATCCTCAATGGCAGAGGATTGTGTTTCCTCAGGCCCGGAAGGGGCTGTTTCGGCCACCTCAGCAGGGTCAGGACGCTGCGGGCGGGTTCTGGGACGCACGGAGGTTACCGGTGCTGTCACAGGTGGTGCAGGCTCGGCCTCGTCATTCTCGTTGGCCTCGGTGACAATCCGGTCGCTGGCAGCCTCAGGCGCGGTGGCCTCCTGAACCTCCTGATCGCTCTCTGCGCCCTCATCCGGGGTCAATTCGGGCTGGACCAGATCATCCACTGCCACTTCCTGCTCGGGGGCCTCCACTGGCACCGGTGCCACACGATCCGCCGGGCGGACCTGCTCTGGCGTTGGCAGGGTCGGAATAATGCTCGGGGCTACCTCTGGTTCCACCGGCGCGGGCAGGCTGTCGCTGACCTCTGGTTCCGGCTCAGGTTCGGGCAAATCGGCCACCGGCTCATCCACCACGGGGGGCGGCGCAACCTCGGGCTGCGGAGTTTCCGGACGGGTCTCGGGACGCACGGAAACTTCGGGCGGTTCCGGAGTGGTCTCTGGTGCCACCTGCGGCGGGGTCAGGCTGCTGGGGGTTTCGCTCACTTCCGGGGCCTGGATCTGCTGGCTCAGCTTGGCAAACTCCTCGGCCGAGATCACCGCAACTTCCTGCACCTTTATCGGCAGGGGTTCAGAAGGCAGCCAAGCACCAAAAGCAACCCAGCCCACCAAAAGGCTGTGCCCCGCAAGAGAAATTTTGGTTCCGGTCTGCACGCCCATGTGAACGCCCCCAGCCCCCGCCTATTGATCCGTGCTGCTGGCAGCACCATCATCACGAGCACTGCCTTCCAGGGCTGGCCCGGCAGTACCCGTCACCAGACCCACATTGGCAAAGCCGCCGGCATTGAGCGCCCCCATGACCTGCATCACCTCGCGGTAGGAAATAGCGCCATCGGCCCGCAGGTACACCCGATCCGAAGTCCGCTCAGCCGCGATGGCCCGCAGTTTGCCCACCAGTTCATCCCGCGCCACCGGGCTGGTCTGGATCTGGATCTCGCCGCCTGCAATCATGGTCACGGTCAGCGGCTCTTCCTGCTCGCTGGGCAGGGCACCGGCGGCGGTTTTTGGCAGATCCACCGGCACGCCAACCGGCGTAAGCGGGGCAGCCACCATAAAGATGATCAGCAAGACTAGCATGACATCCACAAAGGGCGTCACATTGATTTCAGACATCGGCCGCGCCCGGCCGCGCCGTCTGCCACGTCGCCGCCCACCTGCCGAGGATTGTTGTACCGCCGCGCCCATCGCTCAGGAATCCAACTGGCGGCTGAGGATGGTGGCAAATTCATCGGCAAAGGCTTCATAGCCGCCCAGAATGCGGTCACTGTCGGCGCTCAGCTTGTTGTAAAACACCACCGCCGGGATGGCGGCCAGCAGGCCGAGCCCCGTGGCCAAAAGCGCCTCAGCGATGCCGGGGGCGACCACGGCCAGATTGGTGCTTTGCTGCTGCGCGATCTCGATAAAGGCCGTCATGATGCCCCAGACGGTGCCAAACAGCCCGACAAAAGGCGCGGTCGAGCCGACGGTGGCCAGCACCGACAATCCGCTTTGCAGGCTTTCGGTCTCTTTGGCGATGGCCACATCCATGGAGCGGTCAATCCGCGCCTGAGCGCCGGGGATCAGCCCACCATCGCTGCGATGACTCCGTCGCCATTCGGTCATGCCAGCGGCAAAAATCCGTTCCGATTGCCCGGCAGGATCCGGACCCAATTGATCAAACAGCCCGTCCAGTGGCTCGCCAGACCAGAAAGCCTGGTCGAACCGGGCCGCCTGACGGCGCGCCTGCCGGTAGTTGATCAGTTTCTGAATGATGATGCTCCAGGACCAGATCGAGGCCGCGGTCAGCATCAACATCACCAGTTTCACGGTAAAGGTGGCCCGCGCGAAAAGACCCCACATGGAGAAATCAATCTCCTGCGCCAGCGCCAGAGTTTCTGCTTCCATTTGCCTGCTCTATCTCTGCCGGATCACTCCGGTCTTACGGTTTCCGCCAGCCCCTATGAGAGGAGTTGACGTGTTCTGCTCGTTGCCATCAATCGTCCATAGCCGTCTATCGCGGCCTTATTTGCAGGCAAGCTAGCCGAGTTTTGGGGCAAAAGCCAATCAAACAGTGCGCAAAGGCCCTATTGTTACAGCAATGCGCGAATCTCTGCCGGAAGTCGGGTCGGGCGGCCAGTGTCCGCCGCCACGCAAACGGCGGTAACTTTGGCGCGAAACAGCTCGGTCTCGCCGCGCTTCACCAGCTGCCCCATGGTCAGCCGCGCCGGGCTCACCTTCAGCACTTCGGTCTCGATCTGCAGCTCGTCGTCATATTTTGCTGAGGCCAGATAGTCCGCCTCGACCCGCTGCACCACCCAGATCACCCCAGCATCGCGCATGGCGTTTTGGTCATTACCAAGGCCGCGCACCCAGTCGCTGCGGGCGCGTTCAATGTAGCGCAGGTAATTGGCGTGATAGACGATGCCACCCATATCTGTGTCCTCGTAATAGACCCTGACGGGAAACCTATGGATCATCGGCCTGCGCTCCTGTGCCCCTATGCTTTCGACGGCACCCTAGAACCGGTGGATTTTGCTCACAAGCCCAACGGTCCCAGCGCCCCAAGTTCCGCTGCGCTCTCACGCTGGTGCTGGGTTCAGCGGGTACTCCACCAGTGCCTCGTAGCGCGCGCCCTCTGGTAACAGGGTCGAGCGGTAGAGCGTGACCTGAGTGACCGCAAAGACTGGCGTGCAAAAGCCGCCGTAGTGCTGCAGCACCTGTTGCAGCTTCTGTTGCTCGCCGACCTGCAGCCGGGGCCCAAATCGCGCCAGGGTGACATGGGGGCGAAACCGGCTGCGTGGCAGCTCGATACCGCTGGCCTGCACCATGGACCGCAGGCGCTGGTGTAGCCTGGTCAGTTCTGCGTTGGGGGTAACCTCGGCGCTCAGCACCCGTGGGTTTTTGCCGCCCATGACCCCCAGCCCACGCAGTTCGAGCTGTAGTGGCGGAGCCTGCAGGGCGCTAAGTTCCTGGTGCAATGCTTCCAGCAGGTATTCCGGCTGGTCATCCAGAAAGGCCAGGGTGATGTGCAGGTTCTCGCTCGGCACCAGCCTTCCGACCGGGATTTCATCCTGCAGACGTTCAACCAGATCCAGGACCGGATCCGGCAGCGACAGCCCGAGGAAACACCGCATCTGACCTAGCCCTGGGTTGGGGCCGGCGCCTGCAGCCGGGCAAACAGCCGCAGCGCATGGGAGGCATCATTGGCCGAAGGCGGCATCATCCGGTCATAGCCCGCCGCAATAATGGCAGCGATTTCTGGCCGCAGGATGGTGGCGCCAGTTTCGGGTAAAATGGCCAGCGGCGAGGTCTCGGCGAAGGCCTGGTCAGACCAGAGCAGAATGACCTGCGCGGCCTGGCTCAGCGCCAGGGTTTCGGCGGGCAATTCGGTCATGGCGCCCTGCATGCGCAGGAAAACAAAGCTGGCCTGAATGGCGCCCGTGTCATCAAAGCGAAAGGCCCGGTACTGGCTGGCATCCGCCGCTTGCAGCCGCGCCACCAGGGGCTCCAGATCCGGGATCAGGCGGCCAAGGTCCGGCACATCCAGTAGCTCTGCCCAGTCGCGAAAGAAAAAGAACATCAGGTTGGAGCCCAGCTCCGGGTCGGTCTCTGCCATCTGCGCACCCGCCAGGGTGGCCACAGCCTCGATCGCCCCCTTCACCACCTGCAGGGTCTTTTCCTCAACACCAAAGACAATCGGCGCAAGAGGCCGCCCCCAGCGGGCAAAACCATAAGAGCCATCGCTGCGGGTAAACAGGGCTTGGATTTCTTCCGGTGTCAGGTCCAGCGACATAAAGATCTCCCTTCAGGGCGGTAACAGGCAGGTTGCCGCTCTATGCCCCGCATGGGGCCAAACGACAAGAACAACCCGACAAATCCGCTACTGGCAGCCCCCCCGCTAGGTCGAAATGATGGAGGTCGCGGCCTTATGGGCTGCGGATCTGACATCCTCTGCCAGGTCAGAGCTGGGCAGCGATCTGGCCAGAACCATGCCACCAACACAAAGCGCCGCTGCCGACAGAGCCTGTTGCCTCCGGTCTGGACCCTGCTCAGTCATCGCGGTTTCCAGCAGCCAGACCATGGCAGTCAGCAGTTGCTGAAAGGACTCCTGCGTTTCCGGATCCGCCCGGGCCACATCCGAGGGCAACGCAATCATCGGGCATTGCCCTTCAACATCGCCGAGATGTTCAGATGACAGATAGGCATCAATCATCTGCTGCGCCATCTCGGGGCGCAGGTCGCTCAGATCAACGCCCGCATCGGCGCGCCACTGCGCCCCCCGCCCCATCAGGAAACTCGCAACCGCTTCGCTGAACAGCGCCTCCTTGTTTTTGAAATGATTGTAGAACCCACCACGGGTCAGGCCGGCTTCCTGCATCACCTGATCGATGGTGACATTCTGAAACCCATGGCGGTTAAACAGAATACGCGCCGCCTCAACGATCCGGGCGCGGGTGGTTGCACGATGTTGGGCACTGTAGGGCATGGGCTCTCCTCCTCTTCCCTCCCCTTCATAGCAAAGCTCTAAATATGTTCTTTAACATAAATAGATTGCTGTCATTTCTCTTTTCAGGACACCCCAAATGGAGAGAGACGATGCAAAAATTCCTATTGACCTATCACGGAAAACCCGACTTCGAAGGCCCGGAAGATGGCGCCAAACATATGGAAGACTGGAAGGCCTGGAGCACCAGCCTGGGCAGCGCCATGGTGGACCCCGGCCTGCCGGTTGGCCCCTCGACAACGATAACCCCGACGGGAGTCGTTGACGGCGGCGGCTCCAATCCGGTGTCAGGCATCACCATCATCCAGGCCGAAACCCTTGCAGATGCCATTGCCCTGGCGCAGGGCTGCCCGCATCTGAGCGGCTCCGGCACGATCGGGATCTCCCCGGCGCTGGATCTCGAAATGAAATAGTCACCTCTGCCGGGGTGCAGAATTCCTGCGCCTCGGCATCTCAGCCAGTTGATCCAGGCCTGCCACCCTGCCAGGTGTCGCCCCTCTAAAGGTAAGCGCCCCATTTGCGCCGCAGCGCTGCGGCGGCGTCGATGCCCTGCCAATCGGCAAAAACCAGGACAAATCCCAAAAGGTCGGCCACCTCGCCCTCCAGATCCCTCTGACTTGCCGTGCCGCGGCCCTGCCCAACGGACTTCAGATAGGCCACCGTGACCTCGCCCAGCTCTTCGCTCATCTTGCCAAGATACCAGGCCGGGTCGCGGGCAATGCCGAACCGTTCCGCATACAGTTCAGAGAACTCCCGCGCCAATTTGGTCAGCGCGGCAAGCTCCGCAGTACAGTCTTGGCGCATCTGGCCAGTCCTCTGCGCCGCGTCAGTCAAACAGATCACTGGAACGTTTTGGCGGCGCAATCCCCAGATGGGTCCAGGCCTTCTGCGCCAGCATACGGCCACGTGGCGTGCGCTGGATCAGCCCCTGCTGCAACAGATAGGGCTCGATCACATCCTCCAGCGAATC
>NZ_JBDWPJ010000054.1:0-18482 GCF_039971195.1 Pseudophaeobacter sp. | reverse complement strand
GATTTCAGCGCCAGCCCCAAAACAGGATAAAGCGACTGGATCAGGGCCTTGTCTTCCTCTGAAAACCCTTCCGGGCTGTCAGAAGTCCAGGAGCACAGAATCCCTTCGGAGGGCGCATTTGGATCGACCGGGGCATCGTCGTTCGTAAACCGCAGGGTCAGCGCAAAATACTCCGTCGCGCCGCGTTCTTTCAGCTCTTGCAACAGGGGGAACTGCGCGGGGACATCTACCGTCAGGTCAAACTGTAGGCTCTCCAGACCCTGCTCCAACATCTGGTAGAAAGGACTCCTGAGCCAGGCCTCGCGTGGGGTTTCGCGGCGCTCATAATGTTCGTGACTGATCCCGTCAGACCGGGTCCAGTTATAGCCTATGCCGCCAAACTTGGGATGAAAGGCGCGCTGTGCCAGGTGGAACCGCCACAGCGGCACCCCCAGCTCCACCAACTTTTCGCAAAAGGTGTTGAGCAGGTCCTGACGGCCAGAGCTGCGCAGCCCCTTTTCGATCATCCAGGGCACCAAGCTTGCCGCTCTTGCATCCATGCAGTCCATCACCGCCCTGCCCTTTCCTGTCACAGACCCTGTTGCCCCGGTCCCGCTATTTACCGGTGGGGGCCTCTTCTATTCCTGCCAGCTGTCGCAGCATATGCCGCAGCAGGGCCACCTCTGCAGGGGTGAACCGCGCGGCCAGCTGCGCGTCATAGCTTTGCGCCTGGCTTCGCAAATCACGATAGGCTGCTTCGCCGGCGGGTGTAAGACGCAAATGTTCGGAGCGGCGGTCGTTTTCATCACGGCTGCGGGAGACGAATCGACGCGCCGCCAATTTGGCCACGGCGCGGCTGATCTTGGTCTTGTGGATCTTGGCCCGATCGCCAATTTCCTTGGCCGTCATCTGACCAAAGATCCCCAGATGGAACAGCACCCGCCACTCATTGCGCAACATACCATAGCGGTTTTTGTAGTGGGCCTGAAACTCCAGCGAGGAATCCTCGGCGGCCCGGTTCAACAGAAAGGGCAGGAAATCCTGCAGCGAAAAATCATCTTTTTCAGTCATGGTGCTCTCCTTGCCCTTGTTAGTTACAAAAACAACTATTAATTCCGCAAGCAGAAAAGGAGCGCGCGATATGAACAATGCTGCTGATCCACACCAGATGATCCAGGCCCCCTCTCTTGCCGGCCCGCACGAAGGCTATATGCCTGGCTTTGGCAATGACTTTGAAAGCGAAGTGCTGCCCGGCGCCATGCCACAGGGCATGAACAGCCCGCAGAAATGCAACTATGGTCTCTACGGCGAGCAGCTTTCTGGCACCGCATTTACTGCTGATCCGCCCGAGCGCACCTGGTGCTACCGTATCCGCCCCAGCGTCAAACATTCGCATCGCTACAGCAAGATTGACCTGCCCTATTGGAAATCTGCGCCGCATGTGGACCCCGATGTAGCCAGCCTTGGCCAGTATCGCTGGGACCCGGTGGCGCATGATGGAGAGTCCCTGACCTGGCTCACCGGCATGAAAACCATGACCACCGCCGGAGATGTGAACACCCAGGTCGGCATGGCCTCTCATGTCTATCTGGTAACTGAGAGCATGAAGGACGCCTATTTCTTCTCGGCCGATTCTGAACTGCTGGTGGTGCCTCAGGAAGGCCGCCTGCGCTTTGCCACCGAGCTGGGAATTATTGATCTGGAACCGCAGGAGATCGCCATTATTCCGCGTGGTCTGGTCTACCGGGTTGAGGTTCTCGAAGGCCCTTGCCGCGGTTTTGTCTGCGAAAACTACGGCCAGAAGTTTGAACTGCCGGGCCGAGGCCCGATTGGCGCCAACTGCATGGCCAACCCGCGCGATTTCAAGGCGCCTATGGCAGCCTATGAGGACCGCGAGGTGCCCTCGACCCTGACCGTAAAATGGTGCGGCCAGTTTCATGAGACCAAAATCGACCAGAGCCCCCTGGACGTGGTGGCCTGGCACGGCAACTACGCGCCTTACAAATATGATCTCAAGACCTATTGCCCGGTCGGCGCGATCCTGTTTGACCATCCGGATCCCTCGATCTTTACCGTGCTGACGGCCCCCTCGGGCGTGCCGGGGACGGCCAATATCGATTTTGTGCTGTTCCGTGATCGCTGGATGGTGGCGGAGAACACCTTCCGTCCGCCCTGGTATCACAAGAACATCATGTCCGAGCTGATGGGCAATATCTATGGGCAGTATGACGCCAAGCCAAAAGGATTTGTGCCCGGTGGCATGTCGCTCCACAATATGATGATCCCGCATGGGCCGGACAAAAATGCCTTTGAAGGGGCGTCAAATTCCAATCTTGGGCCGGAGAAGCTGGAGAACACCATGTCTTTCATGTTTGAGACCCGTTTCCCGCAGCATCTGACCGAATTTGCCGCCAAGGAGGCACCGCTGCAGGATGATTACATCGACTGCTGGAGCGATATTGAGAAGAAGTTCGACGGCACACCCGGCCTGAAGTAGGCTGGATCTGAAGTAGACAAACAAGGGAGGGGGCGCTGCCCCCTCTGGGCCTCAAATGGCCCATTCACCCCCGGAATATTTCCGGAAAGATGATAATGAGGCCGCAAGCGCCTCGCATGACTGGAGGCACTATGCCGCTTCTGAAATCCTGGGTTGCCTCGGCCAATGACGCCGCGCATCCCTTTCCGCTGAACAACCTGCCCTACGGCGTTTTCTCGACCGAAGATAGCGATCCGCGCTGTGGTGTGGCGATTGGGGATATGATCCTGGATTGCCAGGCCGCCGAAGAGGCAGGTCTGTTGCAGCTGGCGGATTATCCGCTCTTTGAGATGCCGTTTTGGAACGAGATGATGGAAGAGGGCCCTGCCGTTTGGGTCGCGCTGCGCGATCGTCTGACGGCGCTGCTGGCGGAGGGATCTGCGGATCAGGGCAAGCTGGAGTCGCTCATGGTGGCCCAGGCTGAGGCCGAGCTGCATATGCCGATGGCAGTAGCGGAATACACCGATTTTTATGCCGGTATGCAGCACGCCAAAAACATGGGGGCGATCCTGCGGGGCTCGCCCGATCTGCCCGCCAACTGGCTGCATATCCCGATTGGCTATAACGGTCGTGCCTCTTCCGTGGTGGTTTCTGGCACCCCGATCCATCGCCCCAATGGCCAGACCAAGGCGCCGGACGCCGAGATGCCCTCCTTTGGCCCCAGCAAGCGGCTGGATATCGAGCTGGAAATGGGCGCCATCGTGGGCACCGGGTCCGAGTTTGGCCAGCCCATCACCGTGGATGAAGCCGATGCGATGATCTTTGGCTATGTGCTGCTGAACGACTGGTCGGCCCGCGACATCCAGGGCTGGGAATACCAGCCGCTGGGGCCGTTTCAGGGCAAGGCCTTTGGCACCTCGATTTCCCCCTGGATTGTTACCGCTGCGGCGCTGGAATGCTTCCGGGCACCAACGCCAGCGCGCGAAAAAGAACTGCTGCCCTATCTGGATGGCAGCAAGGACGGGCTTTATGACATCGAGCTGGAAGTGCTGATGCAGCCCGAAGGTGCGGCCACGGCAACCTCGGTCTCCAAGACCAACTACAACCGGATGTATTATTCGGCGGCCGAGCAGCTCTGCCATCACGCCATTGGTGGCTGCGAGATGAACACCGGCGATCTCTTGGGATCCGGGACCATTTCGGGGGCGGAACGCTCTGAGTTTGGCTCCTTGATGGAGCTGAGCTGGGCCGGGCGCGAGCCCTTCACCCTGGATACCGGTGAGACCCGTGGCTTTATCGAGGATGGCGACACCCTGACCCTGCGCGGCAATGCCCGTGGCGACAGTTTCACCATCGGCTTTGGCGATTGTGTGGGCAAGATCCTGCCCGCCAAGACCTGGGGCTAAAGGCGTGACCCTCGCGTTGGACCATATTCAGATTGCCATCCCCAAGGGAGGCGAGGACCAGTGCCGCGCCTTTTGGGGCAATCTGGTTGGTCTGCGCGAGATTGCCAAACCCGAAGCCTTACAGGCAAGCGGCGGGGTATGGTTTGCCCTGATGGGCAGCGAATTGCACCTGGGAGTGGAAGAGGCGTTTTCACCCGCGCTGAAAGCCCACCCCGGATTTCGCACCACAGATATCGCTGCCTTGGCTACGCGGTTTGAAACTGCTGGCCGTGACCTGGCCTGGGACTGCGCCATCGAAGGGCGCAAACGGTTCTTTTCCACGGATCCCTTTGGCAATCGTCTTGAATTCCTGCAACTGGAGACGCCGCAATGACTTCTCCGAAGTATGTAGGCTACATCGCCATGAGCCTGGATGGGTTCATTGCTGACGAAGGTGGCAGCGTTGCCTGGCTGGATCCTTTCAACGAGGCGTTGGCCTCGGACGGACATGACGGTGGCTATGGTGATTTCATTGCCGACATTGATGCCCTGGTCATGGGCCGAACGACCTATCGCCAAGTCATGGGATGGGGATGGCCCTATGAGGATCGACCCGGATACATCCTGACCCGAAACACCAGCTTTACAGGTGCGCATTGTGCTGCGGCAGGTGACATCGAGATGTTGCGCAAGGCCATCGAAAAGGCCGGGCACCAGAGGGTCTGGATCATGGGCGGCGGTGAAACCCAACGTGTCGCTCTGGATGCTGGGCTCTTTGACACCCTGCGAGTTTTCATCATGCCAACACTGCTAGGCCGGGGGCTGCCCTGCTTTGCCCCTGGCGCACAACACAATCTTAAACTGACCTCCACGGAAGAAAAACCGGGTGGCATCTTGCAAATCGACTACGACATCGAGGACTGAACACATGGCCAAGGCATTTGCGTCCCAAGGGGACATGAGCGAAAAGAAAATCACCTTTGACGAGATCGGTGAGGGACTTTATGCCTTTACCGCCGAGGGCGACCCCAACTCTGGTGTGATCATCGGTGATGATAGCGTGATGATCGTCGAAGCCCAGGCAACACCGCGTCTGGCAAACAAGGTCATCGAATGCGTGCGTTCGGTCACCGATAAGCCAATCACCCATGTGGTTCTGACCCATTACCACGCCGTGCGGGTGCTGGGAGCTTCGGCCTTCAACGCCCAGCAGGTGATCATGTCCAATGCCGCCTACAATATGGTTCTGGAACGGGGTCAGGAAGACTGGGACAGCGAATTCCAGCGTTTCCCACGTCTGTTTGAGGGCTATGAGAGCATTCCCGGCCTGACCATGCCCACCACCACTTTCAGCGATGAAATGACTGTCTTCCTGGGCAAACGCCGGGTCAACATCAAACAGATCGGTCGCGCCCATACCGCAGGGGATGCGGTGATCCATGTGCCGGACCAGAACGTCATGTTCACTGGTGACATCGTCGAAGACCACTCTGCCTGCTATTGTGGTGATGGACATTTTGCCGATTGGGGCCAGACCCTGGACAATATCAAAGCCTATGACGTGGACGCAATTGCACCCGGTCGTGGCGGCGCCTTGGTTGGCAAGGAGGCGGTGAACCGCGCCATTGAGAGCACCCGTGACTTTGTCCAGAGCACCTATCTGCCCGCCGCCCGTGTCGCGGCACGTGGTGGCTCGCTGAAAGAAGCCTGGGATGCGGTGCGCGCCGAATGCGATCCCAAGTTTGCCGATTACGCAATCTACGAACACTGCCTGCCGTTTAACGTCGCCCGCGCCTATGACGAGGCCCGTGGCATTGCTCACCCCCGTATCTGGACCGCCGAGCGCGATCTGGACATGTGGGCCGCGCTGCAAGGCTAAGGCGCATCCCTAATCGCGGGGCGATTTGATCCAGATCGTGCCGCCCCGCTAAAACTTATGAAACGATACCCCTATCCTCCCGGCAGGCAGCTCTTGCCGGGAAAAAGAGAAGCTGTGCCGATCACATCCCCGATGAGGCACCCCATTTGGGAGGAGACCAGATGAACAAGATCTTTGAAGTCCCGATGTATCCTTATGCCCGCCACGAGGATCAGGATGCCGGAGCCCCGGTACGCCGCAAAGTTGTGGTGATTGGTGCCGGACCCATTGGCCTCGCCGCCGGTATCGAACTGGCGCAGGAAGGCGTCGAGGTGGTGATCCTCGATGAAAACGACAAGGTGAGCTTTGGCTCCCGCGCCATCTGCTTTGCCAAACGGCCACTCGAGATCCTCGACCGTCTGGGCTGTGGTCAGTCGATGGTCGACAAGGGGGTGCTGTGGAACAAGGGCAAGGTCTTCTTTGATGACCGTCAGGTCTATGACTTTAACCTGCTGCCCGAAGAGGGCCACCAGCGCCCGGCCTTCATCAATCTGCAGCAGTATTATTTTGAAGAATACCTGGTCAATCGGGTGCGCGAATTGCAAGAGCAAGGCGCGCCGATCGAGATCCGCGGCCGCAACAAGGTCTCGGCCATTGGCACCCACTCCGATCATGTAACGCTGGAAATCGACACGCCGGAAGGGTCCTACAACCTCGAAGCCGACTGGATGATCGCCTGCGATGGTGCCGGGTCCCCCACCCGCCGCATGCTGGGGCTGGATTTTGTCGGCCGCGTCTTTGAAGACAACTTCCTGATTGCTGACGTCATCATGGAAGCGGACTTTCCGACAGAGCGTTGGTTCTGGTTTGACCCGCCTTTCAACAAGGGCCAGTCGGCGCTCTTGCACAAACAGCCCGATGGGGTTTGGCGCATTGATCTGCAGCTGGGCTGGGACATCGACAAGGAGCGCGAAAAGCGCCCCGAAAACGTCATTCCCCGGCTCAAGGCGATGCTCGGCGATGAGGTGGAGTTTGAGCTGGAATGGGTCTCGATCTATACCTTCCAGTGCCGCCGGATGGAGAAATTCCGTCATGGTCGCGTGCTCTTTGCCGGCGATGCCGCGCATCAGGTCTCGCCCTTTGGCGCCCGTGGGGCCAACTCTGGCCTGCAGGACACCGACAACCTGATCTGGAAGTTGAAACTGGTGATGGAGGGCAAGGCCCCCGAAAGCCTGCTCGACAGCTACGACCAGGAACGGGTGCATGGCGCTGATGAGAATATCCTCAACTCCAGCCGTTCCACTGATTTCATCACGCCGAAATCAGAAATGTCCCGCCTGCTGCGCGACGCGGTGCTGGATCTGAGCGAGCATCACGAATTTGCCCGCCCATTGGTGAATTCTGGCCGCCTCTCGGTGCCCTGCACCTATGATGGCTCGACGCTGAACTCGGCGGATGCGCTGCTGGATGGTCCGACCCGCACCCGGCCTGGCTCTTCCTGCCCCGATGCACCGCTGGGAGATGATTTTCTTCTGCCAAAGCTTGGCAATAGCTTCACCCTGCTGACCATCGATGCCGAAGCGCCGGATGAAATTGAAGAGGCTGGTATCACCGTCAAACGGCTGGCGCTGTCGGTCAAGGATGACAAGACCCTAGCCCTGAAAGAGCGCTATCTGGGCGACAATGACAGCGGCGTCTATCTGATCCGCCCGGATCAGCACGTTGCCGCCCGTCGGCCTTCTTTTGATGACAACCAGTTTCGCGCAGCCATTCGCCGCGCCATGGGCAAGGAGTGAACCTGATGTCCGATACCCTGATCCTGACCCCGAACATCAATGGCGCCGATGATTTCTATGCAGATCTTCTGGCCGCCCATGAAGGCCGCGACAAGGCAGACAGCGATGCGTTCAACGCCCGTCTGCTCTTGGTGCTGGCCAACCACATCGGAGACCGCGCGATCCTGAAACAGGCGCTGGCAGCTGCCGCGCTCACAGCTGAGGAGGACCCCTCGTGAAGATCGAACAAATTCACCACGTTGCCTATCGTTGCAAAGACGCCAAACAGACCGTCGAGTGGTACAACACAATGCTCAAGATGGATTTTGTCCTGGCGATTGCCGAGGACCATGTGCCATCAACCCACGAACCCGACCCCTACATGCATATCTTCATGGATGCGGGCAACGGCAATGTTCTGGCGTTTTTTGAGCTGCCCACCAAGCCGGAAATGGGCCGCGATTTGAACACCCCGATCTGGGTGCAGCACATCGCTTTCAAGGTCAAAGACCGCGACACCCTGATCGAGTTCAAGGACCACCTGGAGGCCAATGGCGTCGAAGTTCTGGGGGTGACCGATCACTCGATCTTCCACTCGATCTACTTCTTTGATCCCAATGGTCATCGGGTCGAGCTGGCCTGCCCCGATCCCAAAGAAGAGGCGTTGCTGGAAAAACTCGACGCGGTGAAATGGGAAATGCTGGAAGAATGGTCCAAGACCAAGAAGGCTCCAAAACACGCCGATTGGCTGCACGCCAAGGAGCTGAGCGAGGTCTGATCCCTGACCATGAGCCTGCAATAGATTGACATCACTTGGGCAACCGGAGAGGCTTCGGTTGCCCAATACCTCCTTGTTAGACCCTTTTTCTCAGGAAAGATCAGTGATGCACGACACCGTTCTCTTCGACTATTGGCGTTCCTCTGCCAGCTACCGGTTGCGCATCGCGCTGAACCTTGCGGGCATCAAATACCAGTCCATCAGCGTGGATCTGGTCAGCGGCGACCACAAAGGCCCCGAACATCTGGCGCGCAACCCGCAGGGCTTTGTGCCGGTGCTCGACATTGATGGTCTGCGGATGACCCAGTCGCTGGCCATTCTGGACTATCTGGATCAGACCCGCGATTTGGGCCTGTTGCCCAAGGATCCTGCCGCCCGGGTTCAGGCCCAGGCGCTGGCCCATTCGATTGCGGTCGACCTGCACCCGGTCTGCAATCTGCAGGTGGCCAAACATGCGACCCAGCTGACAGGTGGCGCTGCGGGGATGCCCGGCAACTGGATGGTACATTTCATCCGCCCCGGATTGCAGGCTTTTGAAGCTTTGCTGGCAGGCTATGAACAAGATCCCTATTGCACCGGACATCTGCCCGGTCTGGCCGATATCTGCCTGATGCCGCAGCTTTACAACGCGCGGCGTTGGGGTGCCGATATCTCGGATATGCCCCGCATTCTGGCGGTCGAGGAAGCCTGCGCTGCCCATCCCGCCTTTGCCAAGGCCCACCCGGATGCGGTCAATACCCCCAACTGATCACTCCGGGGCATTTGCCGGTTTTTGTTGCCTGTTCATCAAGGCTTTGAACAGGCGGCCATCGGTCACCACAAGCCCCAGGCCAATCACAAGGAAGCCCAGGAAGGCTTCGCGGCTCAGCTGCTCACCAAGGAAGCCTGCCCCTAGGCCCACCGCCACAGGCGGGATCAGCAGGGTGACCAGCATCAGATTGGCAGATCCGGCCCGGCGCAGAATGTCAAAATACATCAGATAGGCCAGCGCCGTGGACAGTACGGCGATGCCGATCAAGGCGCCCCAGACTTCAACAGAGAGGTCAATGCGCGGCACGCCCTCGACATAAAACACAATTGGCAACATCAGCACTGTGCTGCCCGCCACCATGCCCAGCGCATTCATCAGGGGCGGCTGCCCGCTCAGAAACAGCTTTCCCCAGACACTGGCCAGCGCATAGGAAAAGGCTGCGGCCAAAACCGCCAGCTGCGCCAGATTGCGCGGGTCAAGCGAGGTCAGCGCCGCAGGTCCCATGATCACCGCGACGCCAAGAAATCCCAGCGCGGCGCCAATCAGTTTCTGTGTCGTCAGCGGCTCATCCTTTAACAAGCCCCCCGCCACCACCGCGCCAAACATCGCCGTGGTGCCATTGAGGATCGAGGCCAGCCCGCTTTCGATCTGGGTCTGCCCCCAAAAGATCAACGAAAAAGGAATGGCGTTGTTCAGCGCCCCCATCCCGAGGTAGGCGCTCCAGATCTTTGCCCCGCGCGGAATCGCAATGCCCTTTAGGCGCACCACCAAAAACAGCACCGGCAGCGCCAAGGCGACCCGAAACAGGGTGATGGTAAGCGGCGGCAATTCCCGCAAGGCAATCTCAGCAAAAAAGAACGAGCCCCCCCAGACCAGCGCCAAAGCGGCCAAAAGCAATCCGGAGGTGAGGTCAATCGACAGGGCATTGGGATTCGACATAGGAGGGTCCTTTGATCTGCACCCAAGCCTAAACCCTCCCTTGCAAGGGGGCGACCCGTTTCCCGCGCATTGGCGCTAACTCAGGTCAGAGGTACCGCTCAAACCGCGCAGGATCTCTGCCTCAAAGGCTTTGAGAGAGGGGCGCGCAGCGGCAAATTCCTCGCCAATCAGCTCTGCCTCGGGAAACAGCGCCAGCAGTTCTGCCCGCTGTTCGATCCCCATGCCAGAAAGCGTGAACCCGCCGGGCTGAAAGCTCTCGGTCCAGGCGCCATTGGCGCAGATGATTTCATGGCGATCAAACATCAGATGGATATAGGTCACTGAACCGGAGCGTTCGCGCCGGATACTGCGATCGTTCACCAGGTAAAGCGCCGCCGCCAGCACCTCGGCCTCGCCAAACAGCAGCTCCGCATGGGCGCCACTCAGCAGCATCCGGTGCTGCGGTGAAACCAGGAGATCCGCGCCAGGCAGATCCGCGCCCAGGGCGCCAGCTGCAATCCGCACCGGTTTAAAGCCGGGCCGCAGCATCAGCTCTGCCGCCCCCAGATGCCGGGTGCCGATCCAGCGCAGGGTTTGGGTTCCGTGATCAAGGGTCTCAACCTGGTCCCCTACCACAAGCTTTTCTACGGCGACTTCGCCCTGGGGGGTCAGGATCATTGCGCCGGGGGTGAAACAGGGCACGACCTCTTCTATCACCTCTTCGATATTGGAGAAGGTAAGCGTGCCAGTGACATTGCCCTCAGCGTCCAGGAAGTCGACCGTTCCGGCCTCGCCATCCTCCGGATCATAGGTGACGGATGTGCGCCCTGCGCCGCGCAGATCCAGCACGTCGTGGTCATCACCGCCTTCGCCACCGTCAACCACATCACCAGCACCGCCGTGGATTACATCCCGGTCATCGCCGCCGGAAAGGGTATCCGCACCAGAACCGCCAACCAGCGTGTCGTTGCCGCTGCCGCCTTCAATACTGTCTTCGTCGCTGCCGCCGTCCAGCGCATCCGCTCCGCTGCCCCCATCCAGGGTATCGCGGCCGCTGTCGCCAAACAGGGTATCGTCGCCGACGCCGCTGTTCATTTTGTCGTTGCCGCTGCCGCCCTCACCATAAAAGGATGACCCCGCCGAGCCGCCATCGAGGAAATCATTGCCCTCGTCGAGGTAGATGCTATCCGATCCCTCATGCACGCCAATAAAGGCGAGGTCGTTGCCGGCACCGCCGTGGATTTCATCATTGCCCTGACTGCCAGCCAGCAGATCATTGCCCTCGCCGCCCCAGACCGTATCAGTGCCCATGCTGCCGATCAGGGTGTCATTGCCATCCTCGCCATAAATCAGATCATCCTGATCACGGCCAAAGACATGATCATCGCCGGCCCCCGCATAGATCAAATCGTTGCCGTATAGCCCCTCGAGCTGATCGTTGCCATCGCCCCCATACAGCGTGTCATCGCCCCAGCCGCCGCGCAGGGTGTCATCGCCTCCACCGCCAACAACGGAATCATCGCCCTCTCCGGTCTCGATGGAGTCATTGCCCTCCCCGGCCAGCACAGTGTCATTGCCACCACCCGCCTCAATCAGATCATCCTGCGAGCCATCCAGCGCATCTCCGTTGTCGACACGGTCGCCCTCGGGATCACCTAGATAGTCACTATCGATCAGGTCATCGCCATCGCTGCCTTCCACAATATGGTCGAGCGCCGGTGGGATGGTGAAACTGAGATCCGAAATCCCGGCCCCGCCGGACAGATCCGCATCCGCGCCATTGTCATAGGTGATCGATAGTCCAGAAATCGGTCCTGACAGGGCCACCCCGATGGTGTCAGGCGCATCTCCCTCGGCCTCGATCGAGACCGTACCATCCGGGTTGGTGGTCACGCTGTGATGGGTGAGCCCGGTCAGCCCGGCGATTACCTCATCTGCGGGGATCAGGGCACCTGTGTCGTCCAAAATGCGCAGGGTGAATTTGTCGTCATGGCTGGAGCCAGAAGAGTTCACATGTTGGAGGTCAAAAGTAAGATCCGTAACCGGATTGGAAAAGGTGTAGCCGGCAGTTATCGGCTCGCTGACGCCAAAGGCGCCAAAATCCGACACCTCATAGCCAGACTGGGTAGCATCCCAGGATTTAGCGCTGAAAGTCCCCGTAACTGTGGTGCTGTTGCCGCCCTCTGTCAGGGCAGTGCTGCCGCTTTCGGCGGCGCCATTGGCTCCGGTCAGCCAGATTGCATTGTCCAAAACAGCCATGACGCCCCTGTTCCTTGCCCATGGTGTCCGCTGGCCAGCCGATTGCGGGGCGCAGAAGGACTCCAATTCAATCCCTCCAATCTGACATGGAAAAACGTTAGCGAGTCGGCTCAACTAGGGTGACTGCGAGGCACGAGGCGGCAAAACTGTGGCACGACCACCTCGAGGCCGAAACTGGGCCGGCACTTGGCCAGAGCAGGCCCGCACCTGCATGCCCCTTGCAGTGCAGCGCATTGTCGGCAAAGGTCGCGCCAGATTTTTAGTTCACAAAGGACCCAAAGGCATGAGCCACTACCCCTATCGCCTGACCGGGCCTATTGGCTCTGCGGCCACCCTGGGCCTGATTGCCCTGCAGGTGGACGAAACCATCGAGCAGGATTTTCGCCGCCTGTTTCCCAGCCGCGATGTGGCGATCTATGTGAACCGCATTCCTTCGGGCGAGGCGCTGACCCCGGATACCATTGCCCAGATGGAGCGGGACATGCCCGCCGCCGCCGCTCTGCTGCCGCAGGCTGCAGCGTTTGATGCGGTGGCCTATGGTTGCACCTCTGGTACCACATTGATCGGCCCGGACCGGGTGGCAGAGCTGGTCAAAGGCGCGGTCAAAACCCGCCAGGTCGCCCAGCCGCTCACCGCGACATTGACCGCCTTTGCAGCGCTTGATGTCACCTCAATTGGGCTGGTTTCGCCTTATATAGGCTCTGTTTCCGGCCCGATGCGCCAGACCTTTGAACAGGCAGGCATCGCCGTGCCCGCCATGGTTTCCTTTGGCGAAGAGGTCGAAGCCAATGTCGCCCGCATTGACCCGGTGTCGATCCATGCCGCAGCACTGGAGGTTGGCGCTGATCCCAAAACCGAGGCGGTTTTCCTCAGCTGCACCAATCTGCGCACCCTTGATATCATTGCGGATCTGGAACAGCGCCTTGGCAAACCAGTGGTGAGCAGCAATCAGGCGCTGGCCTGGCATATGGCGCGGTTGTCAGCGGCGCCTGTGGCCGAGGATGCGCCGGGGATGCTGTTTTCCAAATCTCTGCCCGCCTGAGGCTGTACCGCCGCTGCAAATAGAAACCCCGCCCGGTAGTGCTGCCGGGCGGGGTTTTTCTTTTGCTCAGATCTGCGAGGGATCAGTTGCCTGAACCCTCACTGTCATCGCCGCCACTCAGGGTGCTGGGGGCAAAGACACCACCAAAGCCCGAGTTGTTGCCCTCGTCTTCAGCCTCGGTCTCAGCCTCTGGTTCTGCCGCGTCACCGCCCAGGGTGCTGGGAGCAAAGACGCCGCCAAAGCCCGAGTTGTTACCTGAGGAAGGCTGGGATTGCGCCGGAGCGGCCTCGCCCTGCTCTTCCTGTTGCTGCTGACGACGCAGCTCGCGCTGACGCTTCAGCTCCTGAATGCGCATCTCGGTCTCCAGGCGCTTTTGCTCCTGGACATCCGCGATACACTGCTGCGGGCTATAGACCGTTGCGGCCCCCACCACGGTCACCGTAGCACAGGCCACAATCACCAGTGCCACAGCCGCCCAGTTGGAGCTAAGGAAACCGGGCATCTTGATCCGGCCAGAGCTCAGCTCTTCGACGGTGGCATCCTTGCGGGCCTCGGCCACCAGTTCCTTGCGGCGAATATTAGCCTCATTGAACAGGGCAGCAAAAACCGTGAGCAACACGATGATAAAGGCCAGAGCCGAAATCGCCGGGGTGATGCCATAGCGTACCTTCTGCGCCAGTTCGATGGTCAGAGTTGGGTATTCGCCAAAGGTGAAGGTGGTGGTGTTGTAGTTCTCAAAGCTCGCCAGGAAGGCCAGCACTGCTGCAGAAGCAATGGCGGGCTTCATGAAGGGCAAGAGCACCTTGCGGAAGGCCTGCGCATGGGTGGCACCAAGGTCCAGCGCCGCCTCGGTCAGCGCCACGTCATAGCGCTGCAGACGCGCCACCAGCACCAGCATGCAGTAGCTGGCAATAAAGGTGGACTGGCCGATGACGGTGAGGAACAACCCGTTGGACAGGAAGCTATCCGCTCCAAGGCCCAGCATCCGGTTGATCCGGTCCCAGAACACCAGCGTCGAGATACCAATAACTACACCCGGCACCAGGATCGGTGCAATGATGATGGTATAATAGGTCGCCCGCAGTTTGGGCCAGATCTGGGTCAGCATCAAAGCCCCCGCCAGCCCCATGGCCACCGAAAGAACCACGGTGCCAAACCCCACCAGAACCGAGTTCTTGATGCCGTTGAGAATGCGCTCGTCTCTGAACAGAGCCGAGAACCATTCAAAGGTCAGGCATTCCCAAGGCGCCGCCCGGGGAAACTCGGGGGAGTTGAAGGCAGTGATGGACATGATCACCAGGGGTCCAAGCAGGTAGGCAAAGAAGATTGCCAGATAGGCCCAGAGGCTGACGCGGAGAAGAGAGAGGTTCTTCATTTGCCGATATCCCCCATGTTCACCTTGAAGACCCGCATCAGAGCAAGCACCAAGAGGATACAGGTGACCAGCAGCACCACGGCATAGGCCGCGCCCTGTGGCCAGTCAGAGTTGTCGTTGAATTGCTGATAGATCAGCTGGGTAAACCAGAGCGAGGATGGCCCGCCCAGGATCTGTGGCGCCGCCAGTGCCCCGGCAGACAACATGAACACCATGGTACAGCCCGAGGAGATGCCCGGTTTGGCATAGGGAATGACCACCCGTCGGTGGATCATCGACCAGCTGGCCCCCATGTCCCGCGCCGCCTCGATCTGGTTGCGATCCAGGCTTTCGATCACGTTGTAGATCGGGAAGATCATCAGCAAGATATAGGCATAGCCCAGACCTGCATAAAGCGCGATGTCATTGCGGACAAAGTCAAAGGGCGTGTCAAAGATCCCGGCCGCCACCAGAAGGTTGTTCAGCACCCCGGTCTCACCAAAGATGATGCGCAGGGCAAAGGCCCGCAGGATCTCGTTGATCCAATAGGGAATGATCAGCATCAGCGCAAAGATACGGATGTGATTGCCCTTGGTCTGGGCAAGGTAATAGGCGATCGGGTAGCAGAGGATCAGGTTGAAGATGGTGACAAAGATCGCCGCGATC
This sequence comes from Pseudophaeobacter sp., assembly GCF_039971195.1. Lineage (GTDB taxonomy): Bacteria > Pseudomonadota > Alphaproteobacteria > Rhodobacterales > Rhodobacteraceae > Pseudophaeobacter. Next base: position 3,241 of record NZ_JBDWPJ010000054.1, on the reverse strand, counting down.
AGGGTGCGGTAGAACACCTTCAGATCAACCGCATTATACTCCTGGCTGCCGCCTTCGGGGCCAAAGACCAGGTATTTGTAGTTCTCCATCGTATAGACGTCTTTGGGCCCGCCGATCTCTGGAGGCGGCAGGTTAGGACGAAAGGAGAAGTCCAGCATCGAGAGCTGCGGCAGGATGATCAGGCCGATGGTCCAGAACAGCACCAGACCCAGCATCAATGAGCCGATGCCCAGACCGTTGCGATCAAAAAACTCTTTCAGGAAACGGGGCATTGCCGGTCTCCCTATTCGGTGGCCAGATCGCCAGCGGGCAAAGCCACAGCGTTCTGGACATCATATTGCAGGGTCATCGGCTGCCCCTTGTGGCTGTCAAAGGACTGGCCGAGGTTGGGCAGCGAGACCTTCATTTCCTTGCCGCCTTCGCCTTCCATAAAGATGTTGAAGCTGTTGCCTTCAAATTCCTCGTTGGTGACGGTTGCGGTGACAAAGTGATCGCCTTCGGAGCCCACAGGCGCCAGGGCAAAGGCTTCGGGGCGGATAAACATCATCGCCGCATCGCCAGCCTTCATCTTGCCCTGATTGGCGGTGGAGATCCGCGCCAGCAAATCGCCAGACCGGTTGGTGGAGATCAGTGCGGTATCGCCCTGCACCTGCTTCACGGTGCCGCGGAACACATTGTTCTCACCGACAAAAGACGCGGCAAAGGCGGTTGATGGATCATTGTAGATGGTCTTGCCATCACCAATCTGATCGATCACCCCGGCGCGCATCACCGCGATATTGTCCGACATGGTGAGGGCTTCGCCCTGGTCGTGGGTGATGTAGATAAAGGTAATACCAACCCGCTGCTGAATTTCGCGCAGCTCGGTGCGCATGTGCTGACGCAGTTTCAGATCCAGCGCCGAAAGCGGCTCGTCCAGCAGCAAAACATCGGGTTCTGCGCACAGAGCTCGGGCAATCGCCACCCGCTGACGCTGACCGCCAGAGAGTTCAGAGGGCAGTTTGTCGCCCTGTCCCGGCAGCGCAATCATGTCCAACAGCTCATCCGCACGCTTGCGGCGTTCCTTGGCCGAGGCGCCTTTGATCTCCATGGAGAAGGTGATGTTCTCCCAGACTTTCATCAGCGGGAACAGCGCCAGGTTCTGAAAGATTAGCGCGGTTGGGCGTTTGTTGGGACCAATGCCGCGCATGTCATTGCCGCCGATCAGCACCTGACCTTCGCTGGGCTCCAGAAAACCCGAAACCGCGCGCAAGATCGTGGTCTTGCCGCAGCCCGAGGGACCAAGAAAGGAAAAGAAATCTCCACCCTTGATATGCACATTTGCGTCGCGCACGGCGACAAAATCTCCAAAGCGGATCCAGAGGTTTTCAAGATCTACGCCGACCCCAGCACTCATGTGGTCTCTCCTCAGCTCGCAGCTTTCTTGCCCGGTGGAGGATACCCCCGGCGCAAACAGGCTGTTCTGTTCATTCAGATGTGTGTCATGCGCCCCAGGTAGTCTGGTACTGCGCGCGGTCTGGCCCGCGAGAGTGTCGCAGGCCAGCTGTTTTCAAAACGCGATTTAGGCGCTTTTGAACTTGTTGACGAACTCGGTCCGCACTTCGGCATACCAAGGCGCTTCGGCAGGCCATGGGTTCAGGTTTGCCAAGCTGTCGCCAGGATAGGCTTCGGCAAAGTTCTTTTTGTAGACGTCGCCGGAATAGGTATCCGCGCCCAGAACTGGCGAGTTGTAACCATGGCTGTCGATCGCCTTGCCTGCGGCTTCCTGGCCAAAGGCATAGTCGATGAAGGCATAGACCTGCTCTTCGTTCTTGGCACCAACGGGCATGGACATGCCGTCGACCCAGGCCATCGCGCCCTCAACAGGGGCTTGATAATGCACAGGCTCGCCGGCTGCTTTCAGCGCCAGCGGCGGGCCATCCCAGGTCTGACCAACCACAACGCCTTCGTTCAGCAGGCCGTTTTTCTGCGAATCCGCATCGTTCCAGATCAGCTTGATGCGGTTTTTGCGCGCCATGCACCAGTCGGTGATCTGGCCCCAGACTTCGCGCATGGTGTCTTCGTCACCATAGGCAGCCCAGACAGAACCCTCGTCCATTTCACCAGCGGCTTCCATGTACAGACCCGCACCCAGCATCATCGAATGGGCACGGCCCATTGTCTTGCCGGCGTTTTCTTCGGCCCAGATGTCACCATAGGAAGGTGCATCGCCCTCTGGCAGCCATTTGTCGGTACGGTAGGCAACGCCTTCGGTGCCCCAGATATGTGGCAGCCAATGCACGCCGGCGCCTTCAAAGTTCCAAGCAGATGTGCCGATCTTGGCCATCGCAGGGTTCACGGCGTCGATGTTGACCTTGTTCATGTCGAACGGCTTCAGCAGCTCCAGTGGACCCCATTGCAGCGACCGGTTGTTGGTAGGCGAGACAATGTCAAAACCCTGGCCTTTGGTGGCCTTCATCTTGTTGATGATTTCCTCGTTCGAGCCAATCCCGGTGTAGTTCACCTTGATGCCGGTCTTTGCCTCAAAGCCTTCGATAAAGGCGGGGGGCAGGTAGTCCGACCACATCAGGATGTTCACTTCACCCGAGGACGCCAGCGCGCTTTTGGAATAGAGCGGTGCCGCGAGAGCAGCCGCACCGGCGCTTTTCAGCAGCGTCCGGCGAGTGACGCTAGATTTGGTAGTCATATTCAAATTTCTCCCTAGTGGGTTGTTGTTTTCGCTTATTATTGTTTTTGGTCTTCGAAAGAGTGCGAGGCATTGCGCCCAACAAACAGTGACAGTTTCAAAAACTGATAAGGCCAAAATGCCGCAGCCCTGCGAAATCATGGATCCAGTTTCTGACAACCACCGCTCGAATCTCCTCAATGCAGGAAACCTAAGACGATGTTGTAACAATAGTTTGCGCCCCTTCGCGCCTTCCGTCAACGCTGAGAAGACAGCAGGGGTGCACAACCCGTGATTATGCCTATCAAACAGACATGCCGATCAAGCCCACGCCGAGGGCCATCAAAACAGCCGCGCCGAGGCGGCGCATCCAATTGCCTTCTTTGAGGATGACAAAGCCGATCAGCGCCGCAAAAATCACCGAGGTTTCCCGCAGTGCCGAGACCGCACCAAGCGGGGCAAAGTTTTTCGCAAAGAGCACCAGACCATAGGCCGTCATCGACACCAGCCCGCCTGAAATGCCAATCACCCAGGTGCGCAGCGAAATCTGCGCCAATTCCTGACGTCGGCGCAGCC
>NZ_JBDWPJ010000053.1:0-4861 GCF_039971195.1 Pseudophaeobacter sp. | reverse complement strand
GGCCATTGGGTCGGGGGTGAGTTTGAAGCCGCCAAAGGGGGGCATGACCTCGACCAGATCTGCGGGTTTCAGGTCATCGCCAATATGGTTGGAGATGACGCCCGTCTGAACCCGCTTTGAGGTGATGCGCAGTGGCTGGCCGGGGGGATTGGAGATTGTGTAGCTGCGGCGATGTTCGACACCGTCCAGGACAAAGCGCAGGGTAAGGTGCTGGCCCGCCAGCCAGTGAAACTGGTCCGCCAGATCGGGGGGGGCGGCAAAGATCACGCTGGTGGCGGCACCACCAATTTCCTTGCGGATTTCAGCAACGGGCAGTTTGTGGAAACTACGCATGAAATTAAACTCCTACCATACCAGAGGTCAACAAGGCCCAAAGGGCAGCCAAAACGGCAAGCACAGCTCCCCAGGCCCAGTTGGGGGACTCGTATCCGGTCAACCAGATCACCGCACAGTCAGCAGCAAACCAGGTCACAATCCATCCGGTCCAGAGTGCGAGCCCGGCGCCGCTCAACATGAGCCAGACAAAGGATGCCAGGAGGACGTTGTTCAAAAGAAGAAACAGAAACATGGTACATCTCAGCGGTAATCATAGAGGGTTGTCAGGTCACGGATCACGGCGCGACCCGCCGTGGTGGCGATGGTGAACCGGTCAGTCTGGGTCATGGCACCTTTGTAGCCGTCCCAAACATAGGCCACCTTACTCTGCGCCGTGACGATGGTATCGGTACCCTCGGCAGAAATGGTCAGGTTGGGGTCCGAGCGGCCGGTTTCTTCATATCCCTTCATAGCTTCCATGATCTCGGGCTCTGCGGTCCAATCTGGCAGGTTCTCCCAGTCGAACATGGCATAGCTGAAGGCAAAGTCGCCGTCCTTTATGCCAGTTTTGATCTCGATGTGATGGGTAGCGCCGGGGTGCCAATCTCCCCAGGTGGCGGCCAGGTCCGCCTCGGAGGTAGTGGCATAATAGCGGGTGACCAGATCGGTTGCTGTGCTTTGCGGTGAGGCAATTGCCAGACCTGCGGCAAGAACAATGCCAATGGCGGTCGCGGTGATACGCTTCATAAAGTTGACTCCATTTGATTGATGCGCGCGGTGATCTCTGAGAGCCGCGAAAAGGACTGCAGGGTCATCGGAAGCACCAGCGCGCTTTCGACAAAGTCCCAGCTGTAGGTGACGATGGAAAAAACACGACCTGCCGTGATCGCGATTTCCTGCGTGGCGAACCAGAGGTTGAACATTTGCATGCCCAGAAGAACCAGAAAGATCAGACCATAGACCAGTCCTTCGGTGTCTGAGATGCGGACCTCGGATTTGCGCAAGCCCAAAAGATGCGCACCAAGGCGGGGCTGGGAGCGGGCCTCGAGCACGCCGACCTGCTTTTCGGTCTGGGTGTTGAAGGCCGCGTTCAGGCGGAAAAAGCGGCGATGTGTGAGGGCGTAGATTGCGAGCGTCGTGACAAGCGCCCCCAGCGCGGCCAGCGCCAGTGTCGGGTGAAACCCTGCCAGAATGACAATGGCGGCGGTGGCACGAATGAGGGAGGTCACGCTTTCCGGGGCTTCGGTTTCAAGAAAGTCAACCGGCTCACGCCCCATATTGAGCCGCGCATTCAGGCGTGAGACCGGCATATCGCCAGCCCGCCGGACCAGCGCCTTGCCCAGTTCAACCCGCATGAAGCCATAGACCCGCGTATCGTAGACGCGGCGTAGCGTGCCAATCAGGATCAGCGCAACCAGAACGCCGCCCAGTTGATAAAAGGCGGTGAACTTACCACTCAGGAGCCCGTCGATGGCAAAGCCGATCAGCAGCGGGATCAGGGCAAAGAGGCCGACCTCGATCAAGGTCATCGCCCAAGTCACTGAAATTTGTGGCCAAAAGGCGGCAAAGAGCCCGCCCAGGGTCAATGGCTTGTCCGTCATCAACCCTTTGCGGCGCTTAGAGAGGCGGCTCATTTCTCGAGCGCCTCCTGCTGGGCCATGAAGTCAAGGACGGCTTGCTGATGGCCCGTGATCGGGCTTTCACCGGTGGCGGCAGGGCCAATTTCGAGATAAGGGCTGGCGAGGGACTTCTGCTGTTGTTCACAGGCATAGACGTCTTCCGCCGTAAAATCCCCCGAGGCCATGGGGTCGTTTTCGCTGGCGACATCGTCGCCGGAGTATTTTGGGCCACTAAAGTTCTTCCAGAAGCTGTTGCTGCTCCAGGATTGTTTGCTGTATTCCCAACTGGAAACATTGGCCAGTTTGGTGCGGTTTTCCACACGCGTGAGGTCGGGCCCAAGCGGTGTGATAATGAATAGGTTCCAGCTGTCTTCGCTGGCCCCCAGCCCAAGGCCCGGGAACAGCATGGGCACCCAGGCGCCGATTTGCGGTTCGGGGATCACGCGAGGGGTGGGCAGGTTCGTTTCCAGGTTCTTGGCATAGTCGGGCGCGGGGGGTTCCCAGAAATAGTAGTGCGGTCCCTGCCAGCCGTATTCCGCCCGGGCGTGATCGTACATGTGCAGAGTGTTCGAATGCAGATGGCTGAGGTGGTAGACGTCGATGTAGTTTTCGACGACGATCTTCCAGTTTGCCTTGATCTCATAGCTCTGGCGAGCCTCTTTGTATTCGACAAGTTCTTCGGGTTTGTGAGGTCCTAGGAACGGGTCAACCACCCCGAAATAGGCCGCCAGTGAGGGCGGGTTAGGGTCGGGGTGTACAAACAGCATACCCTGCCAGACATCCACTGCGGCAGGCTTCAGTCCAAGGCATTTTTTGTCGATGCCTTTTGGGTACTCGGTGGCTTCGTCAGGCACCGAGATCAGGTTGCCCTCAAGGTCATAGGTCCAGTCGTGGTAGGGGCAGGTCAGCGCCTTTTGGGTCTTGCCCACGGCGCGGATGAGCTGGGTGCCACGATGGCGGCAGATATTGTGAAAAGCGCGCAGGCGGTGGTCACGGCCCATGACGATGAAGATGTTGTTCAGCCCGGCCTGCACCGAGATGTAGTGACCGGGTTCTGGCACATCCTCGGCCAGACCGGCATAGCGCCAGGTGCGGGAAAAGATCAGGCGCTGTTCGCGGTCGAACCACTCTTGCGAGGTATAGGCGTCAACGGGGAGATTGTGATACATCGGGGTCATTTCGGGCACCTCAGACAAGCCATGCGGCATATTGGGGGAACAGGCTGGCGGCGATGGTCATGACGCCAAATACGGCCCAGAGGACGACCACGGCCCAGAACAGAATGGGGTCTTCGTCGCGGTTGACTTCAAAGACAAAATGCGCCCGTCCGCTCATGAGGGCGGGAACGATCCACCAGAGAAACAAGAGGCCCCAGACCCAATAGGTGCCGAGGGCGGCTGCCACCAGAAGGACGGGAAAGGCGATGTAGTTGAATGTGCGCTGTGTATTCACTGGGGGGACTCCAATGTGCCCACCAGAAGCAGGGCTGCGTGTTTTAGATCCTGCTGCCATTCGGGCGGTGGTGCGAGAGGGGTGAGCGAGTCGAGGTTGACGAAAATCGACGAAATGCCATGCGCGACAGCGCGGATGGTTTCCGGTTTTGCCGCCGGGGCCAGCCGTTGCAGAGCGTCGACCAGCACATCCAGAAAGCGTTTCAGGCTGTCCAGCAAGGCCACTCGCATCTCTTCGTGGTCAACGGATGTCGCAGAAAGCGCTTGCCAGGCCAAAAGAAGTCGTGGGTCATTTTCGGTGTCGGCAGTAAAGAGAACTTCCACCATGTCCTCAGGGGTTTCGACATAGGCCAGGGCCGTGTCGAGCGCCTGGGTCAGGTCATTGAAGGTGGTAACAACGTGGTCGTTGAGGGCCGCAACCATCTGCTCGCGGTTGCCAAGATAGTGCCGGAGAAGCGGACGTTTCACACCCGCCTCGGCAGCGATACGTTCCTGTGTTGCGCCTTCGAGGCCAAAGCGGGCAACGCAGGTCAGGTAGGCATTAAGAATTTCTTCGGACCTCTGGTCCTTGAGGCTGGGGCGGGGCATGGCGACTCCATTGATTGTCACGGTTGACAATTATGCTCGTCAAAATAACTTGTCAAGAATGACAATAAACAACCATCAACCCTGCCAACCGCCTTTGGTTCTCACAGCGAATTTGGAGAGAGTACTTTGCCGAACCCGTATCGTTTGATTGAGACTTCGTAGATCTCGGTGCATTTGCAAAACTCTGGCAAAGGAAAAAAGCGTGCCAAGTATCCCGGAGCCTCGTTGCAAAGGAATTGTGCGAGGCGTGGTAGAGCTTTTTGTCCACCTTTAACTCCGCAAACCTGATTAGTGTGCCGGGTGCTTTCCGGACATTCGCACTTATTGAAGCGAATGTCCGCATCCCTCCCAAGGAGCTAGATCAGTATGTCAGCTTTGGGCTGAAAGCGGCCACCGTATAAAACTCTAGCGGCAAGAAGTCTCAGATCGGGCTAACCATCGCAGAGGGGGGCTTTGAAAGTCTGAAATCTCTAGTACTGAAACCGGCGTGAGTAATCAGATTTTTTTGCGCATAATTTTTAAGGGGGGGTACCTTTTACTGGAGGTGAACGTCGTGACCTAGAATTCTGCTTTCAGCCCAAAGCGGACGGTGGCTGGCCCGATCTTCGCGAGTACAGCGTTCGACGTGGAGGGGCTGATTCTGTTGAAAAACTCTTCCTTGATCGGGTGCCCATTGGCTGATTCAATTGTCATACTGATTGGAGGATTTGGCGATGATGGGACCAAAGCAGGAAGCGCAGGCGGCATTGTTCTACGAGTTCTCGCTGGAAGAGCATGTCCCGCAGGGTCATCTGCTGCGCTCTATTGATAGGTTCGTCGATCTAAGCGGCATCCGCCAGTATCTTGCCAAGTTTTACAGCCATACTGGACGTCCATCCATTGATCCTG
>NZ_JBDWPJ010000052.1:0-11249 GCF_039971195.1 Pseudophaeobacter sp. | reverse complement strand
AGCCATTTCGGTTAATGAATATAATGCCGCTCAACACCCGCCTGTCGTCCACACGGGGCTTGCCGTGGGACTTGGGGAAAAAGGGTTCCAGCTTGGCCATCTGCGTGTCGCTCAACCAGTATAGATCGCTCATGTCACCGCTCCGTTTCAGAGCCGTGAATCACGCAGCGAAGCGGAAATCAATGCATCCTGACCCTAGTTCGCGTGGCGATAGTCTCTCGGGCAGGCACCAAAGCGGCGTTTGAACGCGCGGCTAAAATGGGCGGAGCTTGAAAAGCCGTGCGCAAAGGCAATCTGAGTCAAAGATGACGACTGCTCTGGGTTTTGGCGCAGCACCCTTGAGATCGCATCAAGTCTCTTTGCGATCAGCCTCACCCGAAAGGTATCAGGCTCATCGACGAAGAGGTGGTGCAGGTAACGGACCGATATCCCAACACTGGCCGCGATGTCGGCGGGGCCCAGATCGGGGTCGTCCAAGTGTTTGCCAATTGCGCTGTCGACCCGTGCCATAAGAGCGGCTCGTGGCGTGGTTACGTCGCGATTGTCTTGCGCCAGCAAACCGACCTCTTCGATCAAAGTTCGCCCGAGCCGCGAGAATGCAGCCGGATCCATGTCGCTTAGCACGGGCGGCAGCGATAGGATCCTGTCCCGCAACAGCGCGCCCCATCCGCCGGACACATCCAAGCGACCAATCGTCAAGGCGTCAGATCCTGTGATATCACGGAGCAGTTTCCGGCTAATGAACATTGTTGTCTTATTAATCGGCCCTTCGGTTTTGAAATGGCACGGCGAGGAGGCATCCCAGACCATCATATCGCCCGCCGTAAGCGTCACCGGCTGATCCTCCTGAACCACGTGTTCACGACCAGACCTCAGCCCAAGCAAACCAAAATACGCGTCATCGCTGTTCCCGATTTCCCGGCGCCCACGGGTGCCATGACACGGATCACAGCCGCATTCGATAATCGAAAACCCTGGCCCAACGCGCGACAAGACATTCGCCTTGAACCCATCCGCGCGGTGCCCCCGGTGCGCGCCCAAAGACCAGGTATGGTGCGAGGCGTTCAACCCTTCACTCCACGCATCAAACTGGTGCGCCTTATCTTCCAAGGCGTTGGTCCAGCGCTCTATGGCCATCAATTTTCCTCCCGACTTGCACCCACGATCAAACAATTATGCGCTGGCAGTCAAGAACGGGGCGCCCATCGCATGCACACTGCTTTATCTGAAATGGGAGGATTTCATGAGAAAAGATGTGAGCTTCAAGACCGAAGATGGCACCGAGCTTGCCGGCTGGTTCTACCAAGCCGAAGCGACCCTGGCGCCCTGTATCATCATGGCACACGGGTTCTCGGCGACCAAGGAAATGCACCTGTCAGGCTTTGCCGAGACGTTCCAGAAAGCTGGCATGAACGTGCTGGTTTACGACAACCGCAACCTTGGCAGCAGCGGCGGACAGCCGCGCGGCGAGATCGATCCTGACCAGCAGATTTCGGACTATCGCGACGCGATTACCTACGCGCAGCAACTGGATGCGGTCGATGCCGAGCAGATCGGCATTTGGGGGTCAAGCTACTCTGGCGGGCATGTTTTGGTGGTCGCGGCCAAGGATCGAAGGGTCAAATGCGTCGTCAGCCAGGTGCCGCTTGTCTATGGTCTGGAAAATGCGCAACGCCTTGTGCGTTCCGATCACTGGGCGGACCTGCGTGCCGGATTTGCAGCAGATCGCACCGGGCGGTTGAACGGCGACGCGCCGCTCCGCCTGCCGGTAGTTGGCGAGAAAGAAGGCGATCCTTGCGCTTTGCCGACCGATGACAGCCGGGAGTTTTTCTTTGGCTTGAGCGACGAGGACCGCGGCGCATGGGAAAATGACATCACCTTGCGGTCGATGGAGCTGTTTACCGAATATGAGCCCGGAAACTGGGTGTCGCGCATAGCACCCACGCCCTTGATGCTGGTCGCCGGCCGTCATGATCACTTGACGCCAGCGGATCTGACTTTGCGGGCCTATGAAAATGCCATGGAGCCCAAGAAACTCCTGATCCTCGACTGCGCACATTTCGAGGCCTATACTGATGCGCCGTTCGATATCTCAGCCCCGGCGCAATGTGCATGGTTCGCCGAACATCTGGGCGTTACGTGATATGACCTGAGCAACGGTCAAAAGGCCTCCACCGCGCGCCTTCTTGCCGGGCGGTGGAGCTTTTGCCTGTCGTCAGCGAACCCACCCAACGGGATCCCGAACTGGCCGTGCGTCACGGCGTCTCGATGACGTTCAAAACAAACGTCCAGGCGCAGGGCGAGACTGCTGGAGGGCTCTGGCGAGGAGTGGAGTGCGCTGTCAGGGGCCTAGTCTAACCGGGTGACTTCCAGCTCGTACACGATCAGTTCGATTGCCACGCCCTCAGACAGCGATAGGCCCTCCCAGTCAGCCCGAACTTCGGCCATTCCGACCCCTCGGCAGTTCGACTGATCCGACACGAAGGGGTTTACCTTACAGCCCTCCAACTGCTTGCGTACCTGCCGCCCAGCATCCAGAGTGACCCGGTACCTGCCGTGCCGGTCAACGAGATACAGAACCTCACCGAAGGTCGTACCAACCGCCCCTTCAACCGGGATCTCCTGACCATCCAGGATCTGATAGACATGGCTAAGGACCTCATGCGCGTCCTCTGTGTTCTTGAGCTTAGGCGGCTCGGCCAGTGCCGGTCCCGCCAGCAATGCTCCGATAACCAATAGTCGCTTCATGTATCTTTCTCCTTTGGTTTCTTGGTTCTCGCGAACCAGAGCAGACATCCCAGCAAGGCTGAGACGATCCCCCACACCCACATGTCCGGGAAGTCTTTTCGAGCTGGAATGGAGACCAGGAAGGCCAGCGCAAAGAGCACCCGAGCCACGCCCGGTAACCCAAACGAGAACGCCCCTCCTAGAAACATGAAGAAGACCGTCAGCCCACCCAGAGCCGCAGCCCCGGCGACGGCTTCCTCCCCGGCAATGTTTGACAGCCCTCCCACCGTGCAGGACTGAAGAAAAGCGATCATGGAGAGGGTTATCCCGATGATCCCGACAGCAATTTTCATAAGTGAATCCCTTCTGTTTCTAACTGCTCTGAACCTGCCCAGCCTTCACCGGCTGCGCCCCGCGTAACTTCGAAGCGGCTGCTTGTCTGTGATCCGCCCCCTCAGAAAGGGGCTTGTATTGAACGACTTGAATTTGAATGTATCTTAAAACAGGTAGAGTTAAAACCATCAGTGCGCAATAGCATTGAGAGTGAAGAGAACACCGAAAAGCCCACTCAGAGATATCGTTGCCCGGAACATGCGCTTGCTCCGGGCCGAACGTGGTTGGTCACAGGAAAGACTGGCTGCGGAGGCGGGGCTGAACCGGACTTACCTGAGTGCCGTTGAGCGTTCTGAGCAGAATATCTCGATTGACAATCTTTATAGGGTCGCTGAAGGTCTTGGGGTCGAGAGCTGGCAGCTATTGAGAGCAGCAGATGCGGGTGAGTAAGGGCGCAATTTACTACACATATGGTTGTGTTAAGCCTATATTCTCGAAGACAAATATTTTCAAAGAACCTAAAGACCTAAGCGTGAGCCATTTGCTTGCTTGCCGCCACTAAAACCAGATAAATCTCCTCAAGGTGGACAGAAGATTGCAGTGAACCTGTGTTTGAGGGCGAGGATTTCAATGAACTTGCTTCAAGACCGATTGACTACGTTCTACAAATCTCCTGCGGTGAAGGTTGTTGAGAGAGACGTGCTACGCATAGCCGGGAAGATTTCTCTCTCTCCCGAAAGCAACTCTTTTGATATCATCTAAAATGGCTTCCTTGGCTGCGGTGAGCCGAGTACTATTCGATAACGAATATGTGTTAGAGACGACGTGATTGGAAGAGCAGACCAATTGCGGTTGTTTTCATGTTGTGGGTAAAGCAGTGATTCAAGACGGACCTTCTGACCAGTTTGACCTCTTGGAGGCGGTGGATCTACCGATTTTTGTCCTGGTGCCTGGCGAAGATGGACTGCCGCGCTATGCCTCGATGAATGCCAAAGGACGCGCCTTGGTGGATATGGAGCCTAGTGACTACATCGGCAGGACTGCGCTGGAACTTTATGGGGGCACCATGGGCAAGCGGGCGATGGAAAATCAGATCCGTGTCCTCGCCGCCGGAGTTGAATCCGCCTATGAGGTTACTTTACCCGTCGCACGTCGCACGATCTATTTAAAAACCACGTTAAAACCGCTGTTTGACGACGCAGGAATCCTCACTCATCTGATCGGGTCTTCCACGGATGTCACCTCTGAACGTGAACGTGATGCAGCGCTCGAACTCACTCGAATTGCCAAGGAAAAGGCCGAGGAAGCCAATCAGGCAAAAGAGCGGTTTCTGGCCAATATGAGCCATGAGATCAGAACGCCGATGAACGGTATACTCGGGATGTGCGAATTGCTGCAGGAAACCGAGATGGATGAACAGCAACGACTGTTCTCCAGCACGATCCACAATTCGGCCAATGCATTGCTCGGTATCATCAATGATGTTTTGGATTTTTCAAAAATCCAGGCCGAGAAAGTCTCTGTGCATGATGCGCCGTTTTCCCTGCGTGCTTTGGTCCAGGATATCGTGACGTTGCTTTCGGCCCGCGCCTCGTCCAAGGGGCTTGAGCTGCGGATGGATTTCCCCGCGACAATTCCAGGGGAGTACATAGGCGACGCCAGCAAAATTCGACAGGTTTTGCTGAACTTAGTTGGGAATGCAGTCAAATTCACGTCAAAGGGACAGGTGGTGCTTCAGGCCACTTTTGACCGCAACCGGCGCAAATACCCCTTGCGCCTTACGGTTGAAGATACCGGTCCCGGTGTCGAGGCTTCGCAGCGAAGTGCTATTTTTTCTGCGTTTGAACAGATAGACAACACCGCAACCCGCCAGGAAGAAGGCACAGGTCTGGGGCTGGCGATTACCCAGGCGCTGGTCGAACGTATGGGCGGCGAGATCAGCGTGGTGTCCCAATCAGGGCAAGGCGCGCGCTTCCATGTGGACCTCAACCTACAAGCGACAGATGAAACCCCGCATACGGAGCAATTGGCACCGGTGGAGCCTCTTGCCGCTGATGCCCGGCCAAAGACGGAGCGACAGAGCCTAGAACTGGTCCAGGTGCCATCGAGTCTACCGTTGCAGGGGATGGATATCTTGGTTGCCGAAGACAACCGGACCAACCAGTTGGTGGTAAAGATGATGCTCCAGCCTACGGGTGCAAACCTACGCTTTGCATCAAACGGTCAACAGGCGCTGGAAGCCTATAAGGATGCAGGCTGTGACTTGATCCTGATGGATCTGTCCATGCCAGTTTTAGGGGGGATCGAGGCGACACAGTTGATCCGTAAATACGAAGCGGAAAAGGCGCATCCCGAATGTCAGATAATTGCGCTGACGGCCAATGCGCAGCCAAGTGATGCACAGGCCTGTTTTGCGGCTGGTATGAATGGTTTCCTCGTAAAGCCTTTTCGCAAGCAAGAGCTTTTGGAATGTCTTCAAAAGTAGCGGTTCGCTGCTAAGGCTGAGCCCGACCGCCAGAGATCTACGCGAGCATGACGAGCATGTTGGGCTTGGCAACTGGCCTGTTCCCTAGGCTGTTTTCAGACCTGTGCGCTCTGCAAACAGCTCGGTTTTAAAAGAGAATGCCCAAGACAAGAGATCGAGGCGAGGGCGAGGCATCGCACACTTAGGGATCGCCAAAATAGCCACTTTCATTTGACTCTGCACCCCTAGCGTGCCTCCCCATTTCAGGAGTGTCGGTTGAGCTTGGAAGGGGCCTTTTACTTGTATGCTCACTGTCCTTTCTCAAGCAGCTCCAAAAATTGCAGGAAAAACGGCTTGTTGCAGCTTGTTGAATTCTAGTAGGGTGGCTGAAGTCAGAGTTCAGTGGAGTTGGTTTTCGAAAATGCCTGATCGAAAACTCTATATTGCAGACGATAATTCGGAATTTGTCGAGTATCTCACGACAGTCTCAACGCGTCTGGGGTGGGAAGTGGAAACCTGTTCCAATGGCAATGAGCTGCTGGATCTCTTGCTCGGAAGCGATGAGCCTGCTGTCGTTCTGGTTGATATTAACATGCCAGAAAAAGACGGTATTGAAGTGATCGAGGGGCTGTCAGGAATTTCACGACCCCTGAGGTTTCGCTTCATGACCGGCGGCGCCGATGCGCCGATGCTGGCAGCCAAACTGATGGCGCGGGCAAGAAATCTCTCGGTGGGGCGCAATCTGTACAAGCCCATTCCAATGGATACGCTAAAGCGGGTTCTGGTTGATGAATGGGAGGCATTGGTGCAACTGGATGCTCCGCCAAACCTTTCTGCCGAGTAGCCTCGGCTTTTTTCCAGATCAGCTGTCGTGGTCGGCAGCTGTATGATAGGCATGCCTATCCAAGGGCTTTATGTATCGCCGCCATAAGCTCTACCCGCTGCACGGGTTTCATCAAGCGAATGTCTTCGGGGCGTAGTCCATTTCCGTGTACGGTTGCTTCGCTGGCATATCCCGACATAAAAATCACAGGCAGGTCAGGCGCTTGTGCGCGCAAAACCGAAGCAAGCGTGGTGCCAAGCAGCTTTCCTGGCATGACGATATCAGTGATCAACAGGTCAAAATCTGGATCGGCTTCAAAGATTGCTTTGGCAGCATCCCCCGAGGTTGCTGCGATGGCACTATAGCCTGCCTTCTCCAGCGTCTTCAGCAAGACATCCAGCACGGCGCTATCGTCTTCCGCCACCAGAACGCGCTGCCCGCCGCCCTTGGTCGTATTTGTGTTGTCCTTGGGGGAGCTGGCGCTTGGAGAGATATCTGCCGCCACTTTGAAGAAGAGCTTGAAAGTGGTCCCAACGCCGAGTTCTGAATAGACTTGGACCGTCCCATTGGACTGGCGCATGAAGCCATGCACCATCGAGAGGCCTAAACCGGAATTACTGCCCACGGCTTTGGTTGAGAAGAAGGGTTCAAAGATTTCGGGCAGGGTTTCGGGCGGGATGCCGCCGCCGGTGTCGCTCACGGCGAGCATGACGTAGCGCCCGGGAAAGAGCTCTTCCTGCCGCGCATCAAGGTAGCTTTTTTCAATTTCTATGTTGGCTGTCTCGATGGTGAGATCGCCGCCGTCCGGCATGGCATCCCTTGCATTCAGAATCAGGTTGAGCAGCGCACTTTCGGTTGAACTGGAATCGGCCTCCACGGGCCAGAGCCCTTCAAGCAGAGAAGTGTGGACAGAAATCGAGGTGGGCAAAGTGCGGCTGGTCCAGTTTTTTGTATCATGCACCACCTGGTTGATATCGATCGCCTGGGGCTCCAGGCTGGCCTTGCGGGCGAAGGCCAGCATATTGCGGGTCAAATCAGAGCCCCGAAGGGTTGCCGCGATGCTTTTGTCGATCAGGGCCTTATGATGTTCGTCCTCAGTTTCGTCACGCAAAAGCTCCAGGTTTCCGAGCGTAACAGCCAAATGGTTGTTGAAGTCATGGGCCACGCCCCCGGTCAACTTTCCAACGGCTTCCAGTTTCTGAGAGGCCGCCAGTTGTTGTTGCACTTTTTGGTGCTCTTGTAGCTCCAACTTGCGGGCAGAAATCTCTACCACACTGGCCCGGACCAGTTTGCGATCAAAAGGCGGCAGGCGGGCGAGGGAGATTTCACAATCCAGTAGCTGCCCGGCCTTAGTTTCATGTTGCCACTCAAAAATTGGGAACTCGCCCGTCAGGGTCTGTTGTGCATAGATAGAAATCGCCTCTTCAGACCGCCGCCCATCAGGTTGGAAGGTTGGGCTTATGGCGTTGGGGCCTAGCTTTCCAACAAGTTCACTACGGTTGTAGCCAAGGATCTGTTCGGCGCGCGGATTGCTTGTGATGAACACACCAAGATCCGCATCAAGAATTAAAATAGCCTCAGGGGCATATTCTACGAGGGCGCGAAACTGGTCGTGCTGCTTGTGGAGCTCAAGATGAGTTGCTTCCCATTGGCGGTGCAGATGTTGGGTCACGATTAAGCAGGCAAGGCTGCTGAGCAGTAGGGCGGTGGTCATAACCATCCAATTGCGCCAGTCGCTGAAATGGGCTTGGTAATCCGTGATGTTGGCTTCAATAAAGCCGTAGCTGTGCAAAAAACCGAGCCCGATTGGGAGGATCAGAGTGATGGCAAGCGCCGGATAGGCCCCCCGGCTACCAATCAGAGAGGCCGAGAGAACAGGGGTGATAAGAAGGATAAGCCAGCCTGCAGAAACCAACCCAAGAAAGGTGATGCCGGTTGTTGCAATCAGCAGCAAGCCAACCAGCAAGAAAGCGACGCGTTTGGAGTAGTGTTTGGGGCCTGGAAAAACCAGATGCGGCGCCACAAAACAGAGGAGGAAGATTGGGATGCCAAGGTAGTACAATGGCCCCCATGGTATGGCGCGACTTGTCGCGGCCAGGAGACTGACACCTACGGCAAAAATAAAGTAATAGAATAGCCAGCTAGACGATTCTCTTAGGTTTTGAGCATGAATTTTTCTGGCCTGGAGGATCTGATCGTCCACCACTGCGTCCCCTTGAAATGCTGACATCCCTTAATTGAGCGTGGGGTGATTGTGAAAACTACTAGCTACGCATTTCAACAGTAGGGCGAATAAAAGGATGATCAAGGATTTTCATGACCTAGGCCAAAGGGCAAGGCTCGCTGGGCTCTGCTGGGAAGCCTTCAAAAATCAGCTGAGATAGGGCTAAAATCCATGCATGCGTTTGGCCCATTGGTAGGCAACAACCAGCCCTTTCATGCGCGGCAATAGTGCCAGAGAGGCCGAAATGGTGACTGCCGACATGATCAGCGCCAGCGTCAGGGGATCCGGACGGTAGCTGACATAGGCAATGTGCAGGACAAAGCCGAGCAAGTGCCCTACGATCAAAATGGTCAGATAGGCGGGGCCATCATCGGCCCGGTTGTGGTGCAGCTCCTGGCCGCAGGTCGCGCAGCTGTCATTCACCTTGAGGTAGCTGTGCAGCAGTTTCCCTTGTCCACAGGCGGGGCAACGCAGGCGCAGCCCCCGCAAAACCGCAGGTTTCCAGGCGCGCACACTGTCAGACGCCTGTAGGTCAGATTCCTGCAACGCGGCGGTAGTCAATGCGGTGGTATCTTGGTGGGTCTCGGGGCTGTGCATGGTGGCGACTCCTCTTGTGTCGCCTCTCTAGTAAGTTTTTTAAATGTATGCAATCAATCTTCCGATCAAATTGATTGCATCACCTGCGTTTTTGAAGGTATAGCGGGGCAGGAACAGCCTGGCGCCACCTGCGCTATGTTTGGTCTAAGAATGCCCTTTGGAGACAGATCTTGTGAAACAATGGAGCCCTACACTCCCGGCCTCTGACAAGCCGCGCTATGTTGAGATCGCCGATGCCATTCAGATGGATATCCAGGCGGGCCACCTGCGTCCAGGGGATCGCCTGCCTCCCCAGCGTGGCGTGGCGCAGGATCTTGGGGTGGATTTTTCCACTGTTTCCAGAGGCTACGCTGAATCTGTGCGTCGGGGTGATATCGAGACCTTTGTAGGGCGCGGCACCTTTGTGCGGAGGCGTGACGCATCGGATCTATCTGCTTCCAGGGGCGAGCAGCCAGATCCGCGCCGGATCCTGGAAGAAGATCCGATGATGAATATGCCGCCCGAACCCAGTGATCCAGGCCTGGTCGCCCGCATGGCAAAGGGCTTGGACCATGTCGCGGCCAATCTGGTTCCATTATTGCGCTATCAATCAGTGCGCGGATCTGTCGCTGATCGCGAGATTGCCCGGTTCTGGATGCAGGCAAATGGGCTGGAGTTTGCCCCAGACCGGTTTGCCATCACGCCGGGCGCACATGCCAGCATCTATGCCATCCTGACCATGATCAGCGAGCCAGGTCAGACCCTGCTCTGCGAAGAGCTGACCTATCCCGGTATCCGGTCGATGGCGGCCCGTCTGGGGTTGCGATTGGTCGGTGTGCCTGCGGATGCGGAGGGCATGCGGCCAGAGGCCCTGGAACGGGCCATCACCGACCATTGGCCCGCTGCGCTCTACCTCAACCCAACCCTGCAAAACCCCACCACGGCGACCCTCTCAACCACGCGACGCAGCGCCCTGGCAGAGGTGCTTAAACGGCATGAGTTGCAACTGATCGAGGATGACGCCTACCGGTTTGTAGCCTCTGACGCACCTGCGCCAATCGCCAGCCAGCTGCCAGACCTGGCTTGGCACGTGGCTGGGATTTCTAAGTGCTTTGGCGCTGGGTTGCGGCTGGCCTATACCACTGTGCCACAGCGGGCCGATATGGGGGGATTTTCCCAGGCCCTGCGCAGCATCAATGTTATGGCCTCCCCGCTGAGCCTCGCCCTGTTGGGGCGTTGGATCGAAGACGGCACCGCAAGTGAAATCCAGGCCTTTGTGCGAAAGGCTGCGGCAGAGCGTCAGGCCCTGGCGCGTGACATTCTCTGTGGATGTTTTGTCACTGGCGCGCCAGAGGCCTTCAACCTTTGGGTCGAGCTGCCACGCGGGACCAGCCGGGCCGAGGTCATGGGCCGTATGGCCAACCGGCAGATTGGCATTATGCCCAGCGATGCCTTTACTGTCAGCGCGCAGGCCAAGGACACTCTGCGGATCTGTCTGGGGGGACCTATCAGCCCAGAGCAGCTCCGCGACGATCTGGTTGCGCTGCGCGACGCAATCCTGCGTAAGGATTGGTTGGGCTGATGCAGATTTTCGTATGGTGCGGCGCAGGAGCCTTTCTATGAAACAGAACATGTCCCTTGCTGTATTGGGAACGGTTGTTTTTGCCATGACCTTGATTGTGAGCGGCGACGCCGCTGGAAAGGTCATGACGGCCCAGGGGTTCAGCCCGATCTTTGTCGCCTGGTCGCGGTTCGCGCTGGCGGCTATGGTTCTGCTGCCCTTTAGTGGTCTGACAGCGGCGGAGCTGCGTGGCTTTCTTGATTGGCGCATCATCCTGCGGGCCCTGCTGATCGCAGCGGGGATTTTCTGCATTCTGACGGCGCTAAAAACCGAGCCCATCGCCAATGTCTTTGGCGGCTTTTTTATCGGGCCAATCGTGGCCTTCGCTCTGTCTGCGTTTTTGCTGAAAGAGCAGGTGGATCTGTCTCGAGCAGCCCTGCTGCTGGTTAGTTTTGGCGGGGTGCTTTTGGTGGTGAAGCCGGGGTTTGGGATGCAGATCGGCATGGGGTTTGCCGTCTTGGCTGGCTGCTTTCATGGCTCT
>NZ_JBDWPJ010000051.1:0-8772 GCF_039971195.1 Pseudophaeobacter sp. | reverse complement strand
CCGCGAGCCCCCAGTCATTGGCTGGATGCCTGCCCTTTCAGTTTATTGCAAAGATCCCGATGGCCATTCAGTTGAATTCATTGCCAAAATTCCGGACTTGCCTGACCCAGATTTTGGCCATGGACCCTATAGCTCCTGGGTCGCACGGGTGCCGGAAAAATCTCCTTAAGCTTGCATCTATCGGGCAACTGGTCATGCTGTGAAAACCACTCTATTCAGAGCACCACTCTCCCCTTCGAGAGATCTGAAAAGGACCCCGCCATGATCACTGCCCGTCTGCACGGCCGCCTTGGCAATCAAATGTTTCAATACGCCGCCGCGCGGGCGCTGGCGCAGCGTTTGCTGACGACTGTAGCGCTGGACAGTCGCGAGGCTGAGCAGCGCGGTGAGGGGGTTCTAACCCGTGTCTTTGATCTGCGACTGACGGCGCCCAGCGCCCTGCCACCGCTGAAAAAACTACAGCCCCTGCGCTATGGGCTTTGGCGTGGGCTGGGCTTGGTGCCTAAGTTTCGCCGCGAACGCGGGCTGGGCTATAACCCGGCCTTTGAGACCTGGAGCGATGGCAGCTACCTGCACGGTTACTGGCAAAGCGAGACCTATTTTGACAGCATCCGCGAAATGATTCGCGCCGATTTTACCTTCCCGGAGTTCAGCAGCACCCAGAATGCCGATATGGCGGCGCAGATCTCAGCCGAAAACGCGATCTCGCTGCACGTGCGCCGCGGCGATTATGTCGCGCTCGAGGCACACGGGCTTTGTGATCAGGCCTATTACGAGGCCGCCCTGCAGCGCCTGCTGCAGGATCTGCCAGGGCCAGAGCCCACCATCTATGTGTTTTCCGACGATCCCGACTGGGCCAAGGCCAATCTGCCGCTGCCCTGTGCCAAGATCGTTGTCGATTTCAACGGGCCAAAAACCGATTTTGAAGACATGCGCCTGATGAGCCTGTGCAAGCACAATATCATCGCCAACAGCTCGTTTTCCTGGTGGGCCGCCTGGCTTAACCGCAATCCCGACAAACGGGTGGCAGGCCCCGCCACTTGGTTTGGAGACCCCAAGCTGAAAAACCCCGACACCCTGCCCAGTGACTGGCTGAAGGTCTCAGCCTGAGCGGCCATCATATTCGATTTCAGAAGCTGGCCTTGGCGCGGAACTTCATTGATTCACCACTGTCAGGATGTTTGATCCGCAGCTCTTCGGAATGCAGCATCATGCGGGGGTGGTCGCGGCCCTCAGCACTGGCATAAAGCGGATCGCCAAGGATCGCATGGCCCAGAGCCATCATATGCAGACGCAGCTGATGGGTACGGCCAGTTTTAGGCGTCAGCCGGACGCGGGTCTCACCCGGCCCGTATTTCACCACGCGATACTCCGTCAGCGCCGGTTTACCTGTGTCGTGACAGACCATCTGCCGGGGCCGGTTGGGCCAGTCCACAATAAGCGGCAGATCGACCTCTCCGGCGCGCGGTTCCAGATGGCCTTCCAATCGTGCCACATATGCCTTTTTGGCACTGCGCTTTTCAAACTGCATCGACAGATGCCGCTGCGCATGGGGCGTCACCCCAAAGATCAAAATCCCCGAGGTATCGCGGTCCAGCCGGTGCACCAGCAGCGCTTCGGGGAAGGCGGCCTTCACACGGGTCAGCAGGCAATCAGCCAGATGTTCGCCGCGCCCCGGCACGCTTAGCAATCCGGCGGGTTTGTTCAGCACCAAGATCTGCGCATCATGGTGCAGGATCTCCAGCGGGTCCTGCGGTGGGGTATAGTCACTTGAAACAGCCATGGGTGCTGCCTACTGCGCCTTGCCGCCCACGGCAAGTTCCCGTCACGTCGCCCTTGCCGCCGGCGCCTTTGATACGCAAGCTCTGGCACAACAAACAAGGGAGAGAGACCATGCATCCAACCATTACCCGCATGCAGGAAGTTGTCGCCAAGGGCGATGAAGAGGCCATTCTAGGCCTGCTGGCCGAAGATGTGACCTTCAAGCCGCCAACCTATTGGAAAACCTGGACCGGACGGGAACCGGTGGCGGCTGTGCTGGGCCATGTCGGCAAGATCTTCACCGAATTCCGCTATCGCCGCATCATGGGCGACGGCAATGACTGGGCCATGGAGTTCCAGTGCAAAGTGGGTGATCTGGACACTGTTGGTGTCGATCTGATCACCCTGAACGACGACGGGCTGATCCAGAATTTTGAAGTGGTCATGCGCCCCTACAAAACCATTGGCGCCCTGCGCGAAGCTATCAATGCCCGTGTCATGACCGACGCGCGCTTTTTGGAGTTCCGCAAATCCCTGAGCTGAGTATCTTGCGCCAGATCTGCAAATTCACAATAAGACTGGCGCTTCCCCATGCTGGCGATTGACCAAATCCTGCGCCTGCCGCTGCTGCCTCTGCTCTTGCTCCAGGGCATAGCAGTGCGGCGGCGGGCGCTGATCCTGCCAGAACCGAGCGGGCCACGTCAGGGGCAGTGCGGCTCCGGTCCGCTTTTGCGGCTGCTGATCGCCGGAGACAGCTCTGCTGCCGGGGTTGGAACCTCGGATCAGGCGCAAGCGCTAAGCGGCCAAATGGCAGCGCAGCTCGCCACGAATTTTGAGCTGCACTGGCAGCTGCAGGCCACCACCGGGCATAAAACCCGCGATACCCTTGCCCAGCTCGCAGCCCTGCCAAAACAGCGTTTTGATGTTGTAGTGCTGGCGCTGGGGGTCAATGACGTGACCTCTGGCACCTCTCGCCGCGGCTTTGCCCGAGAGCAATCACAGCTGATGCAGCTACTGGAAGACCGGTTTGAACCAGACTTGATCCTGGCCAGTGGGGTGCCACAGATGCAGCTGTTCCCGGCCCTGCCGCAACCGTTGGCCTGGGTGCTGGGTCGACAATCCACCCGGCTCGACACCGTGCTGAAAGCCGAGGCGCAAAACCGGCCAAATGTGCTGCATCTGCCTTTTGAACTGCCCCAAGACCCGGATCTGGCGGCCAAAGACGGCTATCACCCCAGCGCGCAGGCCTATCACCTTTGGGCCGAGCTTTTGGTGCAGCACATCCACGCCCAGCTAAAGACGTAGACCTAGGCCGAGGGTTTTGGCTGGCTGCGCAATTGCTGGATCAATGGGATCGAATAGATCACCAGGGCGGCCCAGATCATCGGGAAAGCAATCATCCGGGCGCGGCCAAATTCTTCGCCAAAGACAAAGACCGCGATCAGGAAAATCATCGTTGGCGCGATATACTGCAAAATCCCGATGGTCGAGAGCCGCAGCAATTTGGCGCCATTGGCATAGACGATCAGCGGCACAGCCGTCACCAACCCGCAGCCCATCAGCAGCCAGATGTCAGCGCCGTGGAAATGGGTTCCGCCAGTGGCGGACAGATAGGCGAGGTACCCCAGCGCCGGCGGGGTCAGGATCAACACTTCGAGCATAAATCCCTGATTGGGACCAACCGACAACTGTTTCTTGAAGAAGGCATAAAAGCCCCAGCTCAGCGTCAGGGCCACGGCGGCCCAGGGCAGCCGTCCGGCCTCGACCGTCAGCACCACCACCGCTGCGGCGGCCAGGGCAATGGCAACCAGCTGCGTGCGTGTCAGCCGCTCACGCAGCAAAAGCGCGCCCAGCGCGATGCTGAACAGCGGATTGATGTAGTAACCAAGTGCGGCGTCCAGGGCATGGCCGGTGGCAATCGACCAAACATAAATGCCCCAGTTCACCGAGATCAGCGCCGCCGTGACGCAGGCCATGCCGAGGGTTTTTGGGTTTTTCAGCGCCGCGCGAAGATCTTTGGTGCGGCCCAGAAGGATCAACAAAATACCCGCCACCGGCACCGACCACAACACCCGATGCGCCACCACTTCTGCGGCAGGAACATGCTCCAGCAGCTTCATGTACAGCGGCAAGAACCCCCAAAGCACATAGGCCGAAATGGCAAAGGCCAGCCCCTGCGGGGTATCGGTATTCTCGCGCGTTTGCTGGGTCATCTCGGGCCTCCTCTGACGCATCTTTATGGCAGTTTGCGACAAAAGAAGAAGCCGAGTTTCTGTTACACCTCCAATCACCATTGGTGATGGGTCGCGGGCAATGCAGGCGCAAAAAACAAGGCGGATAGGGGCCGATCAGATGTCTCCGACCTGCTCTCCATTCAAGGCGGTCAATCGGGAGGCCGCCTGTTGCAGAGGCGGCAGGAATTCCAGGATCTGGCTCAGCGAGCGACGCTGCACCGGCGCATGAACAGAGAGGGTTGCCATCAAACGCCCCTGCGGATCATTGATCGGCACGGCAATCGCCGCCATGCCGGTCATGAATTCCTCATCATCGGTGGCATAGCCGCGCTCGCGGGTCTTTTGCAGCTCTTCGCGCAGGGCCTCGGGCGCGGTGATGCTCTGTTTGGTTTGCGGCTCCAGGGGTCGCGCCGACAGCACGCTGTTCAGCGTCGTGCTGCGCAGGGTGGACAGATACATCTTGCCGCTGGCGGTACAATGAAAGGGCACCTGGGTGCCGATGGGCAATTGAATGCGCAGCGGCCATTTGGTTTCAACCCGATCCAGATAGGTCATGCCTTCGCGGTCCGGGGTTGCCAGATTGCAGGTCTCGCCAATTTCCTCGGCCACGGCCTTAAGGATGGTCAGACGCGCGGTGCGCAGATGTTCAGACGAGATGGTATTGACCGCCAGCGCCCGCAGGCGCGGGCCAGGACCATAGGAGCGACCATCCAGATCGCGTTGCAAAAAGCCTTCTTCTTCGGCGGTTTGCAACAACCGGTGCAGGGTGGGTTTTGGCAGGCCCAGGGCCTGCACCAGCTGTGCAGGTTTTACGGCAACGCCACGCCGGGCGACCTCTTCCACGATCAGCAACAATCTCAAATTGGTTGGGATCTGCGTCTCTTTGGCGGAGGTCGGCTCGTTTGGCATGGCGTCACATCTATCTATTGGGCAGCAGGATCAGAGCAAGGTCAGGCACCAGGGCAACCAGTATCCAGACGCTCAGCAACGCCGCAAGGTAGGGCACGGTATAGCGCAGCAAACGGA
Organism: Pseudophaeobacter sp.; assembly: GCF_039971195.1. Classification (GTDB taxonomy): domain Bacteria; phylum Pseudomonadota; class Alphaproteobacteria; order Rhodobacterales; family Rhodobacteraceae; genus Pseudophaeobacter. The sequence goes on along the minus strand of NZ_JBDWPJ010000051.1, from coordinate 3,751 downwards.
AGTAGGGAACGCCCGTTACACCGGATGCGACATAGAGGTTAAGCCCATAGGGTGGCGTGATGAAGCCAATCGAAGCCCCCACCAGGAAGATCACCGAGAAATGGATCGGATCAATCCCGACCGAGGCCGCAATCGGCGCCAGGATCGGTGCCAGGATTATCGTCACCGGCAGGCTTTCCAGCACCATGCCCGAGAAGAAGACAATCACCATCGAGGTAAAGAGCACTGCGTGATAGCCGCCCATCGAGGTCACAAAATCACCAATGGTCTGCTGCGCCCCCAGCAGCGACAGGATCTGCTGCATCACCACCGAGATTGCAATCAGCGGCGCCAGAATGCCGGTGATCTGAGCCGACCGCACCACCACCGAGGGAATTTGCGGAATGGTGAAGCCTTCGACCACCAACATTTCGGCATAGGATTTCTCCGAAATCGGCTTGTCCTTGCGCGATCCCATGATCCGGTTAAGCGGATAGCTCACCAGCCCGGCGATTACACAGAAGCCAACGGTGACCCCCGCCGCCTCGGTTGGGGAGAATTTGCCGGTGTAGATCCCCCAGAGCACCAGACCGATGGCAAAGAAGCCAAGCCAGGCACCAAAGGCAGTTTTCAGGACACGGGTCAGCTGCAGCGGGATCAGATGGCCCCAGCCGTTGATGCGGCAGATCACCCAGCAGGCCAGCTGCATGCCGATCACCATCAGCGCTCCGGGCAGGATGCCGGCCACAAACAGCTCTGAAATCGGCAGGTTCAGCAAGAACCCATAGACGATAAAGATGATCGAGGGCGGGATGATGATCCCCACCGTGCCACCCGCTGCAGCCGTCGCCGCCGAGAAACGTTCGTCATAGCCACCTTTGACCATTTCGGGATGCAACATCGAGCCAATGGTGGCGGTTGTCGCCGAGTTCGAGCCAGAAATGGCGGCAAACAACCCGCAGGCGCCCAGCGCTGCCATGGCAAGCCCGCCACGCAGCCAGCCCAGACAGGCATAGGCAAAATCCGATAATCGCCGGGCAATCCCCGACTGGTTGATCAAATCCCCCGTGAGGATAAACAGCGGCATCGCCAGCAGGGCAAAGCCCTTGTTGAAGACGTTCAGCAGCTCGGCACCCATATTGTCGAGCGTCAGCCCCAGCACAAAGGAGCAGCCAATCACCCAATAGGCGATGACCAACAGCACCGGCACGCCGAGCATGAACAAAAAGGTGACCCCAAGCGAGATCAATGTGACCCAGGAACCGTCAGTCATCAGATATCTCCCCCGATTACTGCCTGCTTGATCAGCGGTGCCCCAGAGCGCCAGTTCGCCAGATCCTCGATCAGGTTTTCAAACACCCGTGCTACCATCAGCACAAAGGACATCGGCGCGGTGATCAGAAACCACCACTGCATGACATTGTCGGTGCCCAGCACGATCTGAAAATTCGAGGCCGACAGCGCCGTCATCCGCGTGGTGGTGACCAGCACAATCACCGCAAAGACAAACCACAGCACGGCATCCAGCATCAGGCAGGCCAGCTGGCCGCTCCGTGGCATCATGGTGCGAAACTCGGCAAAGCTGAGGTGGGTGCGCAGCCGCACGTTAAAGGCCGCGCCAAACCAGGCCATGATCATGAAAAGCAGCGGCGGAATGGTGGTCGACCAGGGCTGCTGATTGGAGAAAATGAACCGATCAATAACCCCCCAAAAGATGATGAAGGCAATCGCCAGATAGCTATAGACCATGATGGTGCGTTCAAGATGCCGGTCCAGCCAGGGCAAAAGCCTATACACCCCCAACATGATGATACCGCCCAGCGCGGTGGCAAGGGTGCCAAAAACCCAGGCGCTGTCGGTTTTGAGCGCATTGCGGATTTCCCAGCTGTCTTGCGACATGAATGCACGAATTATGTCGCTGATCTCAGACCAGAGTCCCATCTCTTCCTCCCTGATGTCCGCCGGGCCGCGCCGGTAATTTGGACAAATGAGATCGGCGCGCAAATGCACGCCGATCCGTGATCATCTTGCCTGTGACTAGGACTTCCACCAGCGCCGGGGTTCGACGTTTTCCGGCTTCATATCTTTGGGCACCTGACGGGCAATGTCATAGATTTCCTGATAGGTATCGATGCCACCGGCCCAGCCGTTCAAACGTTCGCGCCACTGTTCCCAGAGCTGCGGCTGGAACTCGGGCGAGCACATTTCCTCGGCCATCTTGATCTGGTCATCGGCCAGGAAGGCATTGCGCACGTTGTTCTCGGCAAAGATCGTTCCGGGCATCTGCGGATCGGAATGACCAACAGTTTTGACCAGCGCCGCCTCGTTGGCCGCCTGTACATGGGTCTGGGCCCAATAGGCACTCTCCATCACCGCGTCCTGCAGATAGCCTTCGAGACCATCAAAGACCGCAGCGCTCATCGAGGTGTGTTCCGTGCCGCAGAAGAATTTCAGATCTACCGACTGGCTGACCACGGGCGACATATTGGCGTAGGCCACAGCCGAGGCCCAGGTTTCAGCACCGTCGATCAGACCCTGCTTCAGCCCATCCAGAGTTTCCTCCCAGGCCACCGGCACCGGGTTGAGGTTCAGCGCCTGCATGGCAATCCGGCCCAGCTGTGTCCCGGTCACCCGGTTCTTGGTGCCAAAAAGTTGCTCCAGCTTGGTCACGGTTGGCTTGTCTTCCCAACCCAGACCCAGCTGAATGCCGCGCAGCTCGCAATGGCTGAACAGGAACTTTAGCCCGTGCCGTTTTTCCAGCGGGTCACGGAGGATGCGCTGCGATTCGGGGCTGTACAGGAAATGGTACTGCGAGGCCCGACCGGGGAACATATAGGCATAGTCGAGCACGTTCAGATAGGGCGCGCCGCCTGCCGAGTTCTGGGTCGAAGCGGCATAGATATCCACGATGCCCTGCTGGGTTTTCTCCACGCAGGATGTCTGACCACAGATCTGGTTGTTGCCAATAAATTCAATCCGAATTTCGCCATCCGTGCGGCTTTCCAGATCGCGGGCAAACTCCAGCGCACCAGCGCGTTCAATCAGCAGATTCTGGGCGTTAAACCCGGATGCACCAAACTTTAGCGTGTGCTTAGCGGGCTTAGTAAACCGCTTCTCATATGTTGATTCCGCAGCGGATGCGAGATTGGCCAGGCTCATGGCCCCTCCAAAGCCCCCCGCCGCCAAAAGTGTCGAGCTCATACCGTAGCGGCCAGCAACCCGGAACAGGTCCCGCCGCGAGATATGATGAAGATTCTCCTTGAGTCCCATAGTCTTCCTCCCTAGATGATCATTATTGAGACGTTTCATCTCAAAAAAAGCTAGTCTAATTCATGCAATTTGCATAGAGTTTTTTTCGTGACCAACTGGAGGGACGGGTTTTGGAGGCTGATTATATCATCGTAGGCGCGGGGTCTGCGGGCTGTGTCCTTGCCAATCGGCTGAGCGCAGACCCCAGCAAGAAGGTGATTCTTCTGGAGGCTGGCGGCCGGGACCTCAATCCCTGGATCCATATCCCCGTTGGCTATTTCAAAACCATACACAACCCTAAGGTGGATTGGTGTTATAAAACCGAACCCGATCCGGGACTAAATGGCCGCTCGATCGAATGGCCACGCGGCAAGGTGCTGGGCGGGTCTTCCTCGCTCAATGGGTTGCTCTATGTGCGCGGGCAATCACAGGATTATGACCGCTGGCGTCAGATGGGCAACGAAGGCTGGGGCTGGGACGATGTGCTGCCGCTGTTCAAACGCTCGGAAAACAACGAACGCGG